>JBPCMT010000173.1:0-9952 GCA_051001995.1 Thermoleophilaceae bacterium | reverse complement strand
GCCACCAGGTCGTCGAGGTGGACGATCAGCGCCCGGCCCGGCGGCAGCCGGCGCATCGCGGCGTCGGCGGCGCGGATCCGCCGCCGCCAGTGGAGCAGTGCCTCCTCCGGATCGTCGGTGAGGCTCTTCTTCCTCAGGTGCCCGGCCACGACGGCGCGCCCGTCCCGGACCATGTTCACGAAGCGGGCGTCCGGGAACAGGCGCAGGAGCGTGGGGGCGCTCTGGACGTTCCAGCCCGTCACCTCGACCCAGGCCGGTTTGCCCTCGCGCTGAGCCGCCGGGTCGAGGATCGCCCGGACGAGGACCCTGCTCGCGCCCCACGGGTCTTCCGCATAGTCGCGCTTGAAGCGCTCCAGCGCGCCGTCTCGCTGCGCCTCGTCCGCGATCCGATGAAGCCCCTGCGAGTCGCGGTAGCCGCGTCGCCACCAGTGCCCGCGAAGGAGCTCGAGGAACCGGTCGATCACGACCTCGCCCGCGAGCAGGTCCGGCAGCCCCTCCTTGAACGAGTGAAAGCGCGCCTCGGTGCCAATCAGGTGGTAGCGCGGGTCGGCGGCCACCAGGCGCCCGAGCGCGTGGGTGCCGCTGCGCGCGCTGCCGCCCACGAACACCGGCTCGGGGAAGCCGCCGCCCGCCGCCGCCACCTACGACGCCTTGACCGAGATGGGGATGCGGACCGGGCCGATCCGAATGCCCTCGTCCTCGGGCTCCGGCGCCCACCAGACCCCGTCGCGGTGAAGCGCCCGGACCACCTTGCGGTAGCGGCGGTCCACGCGGCGCGCGTCCTGGGGCGCCATCCGCAGCCGCCAGCGTCCGACGTTCGCCGCCTCCGCCGAGATGCGGCGGTTGAAGTACTTGCGCAGGGGAGCGTCGTCATCGACCTCGAGGAACTCGACGACACGCTCGAACGAGCGCTCGCGGTCCAGCGCCGTCAGGTCGTCGAGCTGCACGATCAGGATCGCGTCGCTCGGGACGGCGCTCATCGCCGCGTGGGAGGAGCGGACCATCGACTCCCACTTGGCGAGCGCCTGCATCGGGTCGTCGGTCATGTTGACCTTCTTCAGCATCCCGGCCACCACCGCGCGGCCGTCGCGGACCATGTTGATGAACCGCGCGCGCGGGAGCAGCCTCAGCAGGAGCGCCGCCTGCTCGATCGCCTGCCCCGTGACCTCCACCCAGCTGGGCTTGCCGTCGCGCTCGGCGGGCGGGTCGAGCAGCGCGCGGATCAGCCGCCGGCTCGCCTCCCAGGGGTCTTCCTCGAACTCGCGCTCGAACGCCCGCAGGGCAACCTCGCGCTGCTGCTCGTCTACGAGCCGCTGGAGGCCCTGGCCCTGGCCGTACCCGCGCTTCCACCAGTTGCCACGCATCCGCGCGAGGAACGGCGCCATCTCGACCCGTCCCTCGAGCAGGTCGGGCAGGCCGCCGGGGCTCGCGTGAAAGCGCGCCTCGGTTCGGATCAGGTGGTAGCGAGGGTGCGCCGCCACCAGCCGCCCCATCGCATGGGTGCCGCTGCGGCCGACGCCGCCGACGAAGATCGGCTCCGGGTAGGACTCGCCCATCACGGCCGGACCGAGGTCGGGATGCGCAGCGGCCCGACGCGGAGCCCGTCGTCCTCAGGAGCGGGCGCCCACCAGATCCCGTCGCGGTGCAGCTCGCGGATCATCTTGCGGTAGCGGCGGTTGACGCGGCGCGCCTCGGGCGGGGGCATGCGCTCGCGCCACTGACCGACGTGGGCGCGATCGGCCGAGATCTTCTTCTCGAACCACCGGCGCATCGGCGCGTCGTCCTCGACTTCGAGGAACTCGACGATCCGCCCGAAGGTGGCCTCGCGGTCGCGGGCGACGAGGTCGTCGAGATGGACGACGAGCGCAGCGTCCTCGGGCACGGCGCGAATCCCCTCGTGGGAGGCGCGAACCATGCGCTCCCATTTTGCGAGCGCGTGCATGGGGTCGTCGGTCATGTCGATCTTCTTGACGTGACCTCCCGCGATCGCGCGGCCGTCGCGGACCATGTTGATGAAGCGCGCGCGTGGGAACAGGCGCAACAGGGTGGGCGCGTAGATGACGCTGCGGCCGGTCAGCTCGACCCAGCTCGGCTTACCCTCGCGCGCGGCGCCCGGGTCGATCACGCGCCGCACGAGGAGCCGGCTCGCCTCCCACGGGTCGCCCGCGTAGTCCGCCCGAAACGCCTCGATCGCCGCCTCGAGCTCGTCGCGCTGGACCAGACGGTGCAGCCCCTGCGGGCGCATGAACCCGCGCTTCCACCACGCCCCGCGGCAGCCTTCGAGGAAGCTCTCGAGCGTCGTCCGCCCGTCGAGGAGGTCGGGCAGGCCGCCCTGCACGGCGTGGAAGCGCGCCTCGGTGGCCACGAGGTGGTAGCGGGGGTCAGCGGCGACCAGCGGCCCGATCGCGTGCGTGCCGCTGCGGCCGAACCCGCCGATGAAGATCGGTTCTGGAAACGGATTGCTAGTGGGCGTCATGTACTCCGCTCAGGACCGGCGCACACGGGCCCGCAGACGACGCTACGGCCTGGGGCGGTCCTACCATGCACCCGGTGAGCATCAAGCGTATACGCCGGTGGTTTCGACAGCATCTGAGGCGCCTGCTCGGACGCCCGGCGAAGGGCCGCGGGGGCGGTCGCGGCGGCAAGCGGCGGAAACGGAAGAAGCGGGCGCCGACGGCGCTCGGCCAGTTCGGCGCTCGCGTCGGGCGTCACACCGGCATCTACGGGGCCGGCCAGGGGGGATCGCTCCTGCTCGGCCTGGTGTCGCTGGCCGTCCTGACCCGGTTCCTCGACCCGGCGACGTTCGGGCAGTACGCGCTCTACTACTTCTTCACGGGCCTCCTGAGCGTCCTCTACACGCTCGGGTGGGTCCGCGGCAGCCTGCTCTGGGTCTTCGGCGCGGGCGGCGACGACGACGATGATGATGACGACGCCGACTCGTCCGACGGCAAGATGGCAAGCGCCGAGGACAAGCGCCGGGCGCTGGGCAGCGCGGTCGTCTTCGTCGCCCTGATCGCGCTGGTCGGCACGCTCGTCGTCGCCGCCCTCGCCGGGCCGCTCGCGGAGCTGCTCACCGGAGCGGGCGAGGGACGGCTCGCGCTGCTGGCGGGCGCGGCCGGCGCTGCCACGGCGATCTGGATGCTGGCGGGCGCGATCCCTCGCCGCGAGCGGCGGCCACAGACGTTCGTGGTGGTGAGCCTCGCCCGCCCGCTGCTGGTGCTCGTGGCGACCGTCCCGCTCGTCGCGATCGATCCCACCGTCGAGGCCGCGGTCCTCGGGCTGGCGATCGGGGCGGGGGCGGCCGCGCTGCTCGCGCTCGTCGCGGTGAGGCGCAGCTTCACCTTCGCCCTGGGCGCGAACGACGTCCGCAACATCGCTCGCCTCGGGATGCGCTACGCGCCATTGATCGTCTCGCTCTGGGTGATCGCGAACGGCGGCGTCTTCTTCCTCGGCCAGTACGCGAGCGCGGCAGACGCCGGCTTCTTTCGCATCGCGACCGGGGTGGCGGCGGTGGCCTCGCTGCCGGTGACGGCATTCATCACCGCCTGGGGGCCGCTTCGCAGGGAGCCGATCTACGGCGCGGTCGAGGCCGAGCGCGGAAAGATGGCCGCCGCGGGCGTGCTCGCCACGTACTTCGCGCTCGCGGCGATCGGGATTTTCCTCGGGCTCGCCGTCGGAGCCGATCTGCTCGTGCGCATCGCGCCGGGGGCCTACGCCGACGCCGCGCCGTTGATCCCCCTGATCGGGCTCGGCTTCCTGCTGCGGGGCTGGTTCCGGGTGCTGCGACGGTCGGCGAAGTTCCCGCAGCGGTGGCTCTGGTACGTGTGGCTCTCGGTGGCGGCCGCGGTCGTGTTCGTCGCGGCGTGCATCCTCCTGATCCCGCCGCTCGACACCTACGGGGCGGCGCTCGCGGTGGTCGCCGCCTTCCTGGCCGCCGCGGTCGTGATGTCGCTTCGGTCACAGCTCGGCCGCGAGCCGATTCCGTTCGCCCTCGGTCGGATCCTCGGCGGCGTGGCGATCGCGGCCGGCTGCTACGCCGTGACCAAGGTGCTCGAGCTGGAGGGAGCGGTCGCCGTGGTCGTCGACATCGCCGCGCTGCTCGCCTACCCGCTGCTGCTCGCGGCGACCGGCGTCGTGCCGCGGGCCCACATGGCCCCGCTGCGGAGCTTCGCGGCGGCCGCCTTGCCGAGCCGCTCTTCGAGCGCGAACGGCGGCGTGAAGCTGGACGGGCTCGACGAGCCCCAGCGCGCGATGCTGGAGCTGCTGGTGCGCCACCGGCGCCCACCGCAGGACGTCGCGCCGCTGGTCGGGGTCCCGCGCCGCGAGCTCGAGTCGCGGTTCGTGGGGGTGCTGCGGCACGTGGGCGGAATTGGGGCGCCCGGGGACGGTGACGCCGGGATCGGGGCGTACCTGCTCTCCTCGGCGCCGGTCGCGGTCCGCGACCAGCTGTGGCGGCGCCTCTCGGCACAGGGCGTCGATGCGCTGGAGGTCGATGCACTGTCGCTGACGCTCGAGCGGCTGCGGCGCGCCCCCGACAAGGCCTGGCCGACCAGGGGACCGGGCACCCGTGAGTGATCGCTTCACACTCGCCGCCGCGCCGGCCGCGCTGCTCGCCGTGCTGCTGCTGGCCGCAACGCTCTTCGAGGGGGCGTTCGACGTTCGTCACTGGGCGCCGGTGGCGCTGTTCGCGCTCGTCCTGCTGGCGGCGACGCTCCTCGCGGGCGGCGCCCGGCCGGTGAGCCGACCGATCAAGGTCGCCCTGTCCGCGGTCTGGGGCTTCGCCGCGTGGACGCTGCTGTCCGCGGCGTGGGCCGACTCCCCGGCGCTGGCGTGGGAGGGCGGAGCGCTGGCGGTGCTCTACGCCGCGTTGGTGACGGTCGCGCTCGTGGCCGTCCCAGGACCGCGGCAGATGAACATGATCGGCGCCGGTCTGGTCGGCGGCGTGGTGCTGCTCGCGATCTTGACGTTGCTGCGAATGCACGCGGAGGGCACCGAGCTCTTCGTCGCGGGGCGGCTCGACAGCCCGGTGGGCTACCGCAACGCCACGGCGGCGCTCTTCGCGCTCGCGTTCTGGCCGCTGATCGGGCTCGCCGTTACCCGCGGGCGCAACCCGTCGCTGCGGGCGGCGGCATTCGCGTCCGCGGTGCTGTGCCTCGGCCTCGCCTTCATCACGCAGTCACGCGGCGTCATCGTCGCCCTGGCCGCGGGCGGCGTCGTGGCGCTCGTGCTCGGCACAGAACGCATCCGGCGCGCCTTCCTCGGGGTGCTCGCGCTCGCGGGCGTGCTCGTGCTGTCGGGGCCGCTGCTGATCGCCTACCGAACGTTCGAGGACGGGCCAGGGCCGGTGACCTCCGGCGACATCGCGAGCGCCACCAACGCGCTCACCTTCCTGGTGGTAGACGCGTTCATCGTGGGGCTCGTGCTGGCGCTGCTCGACGGAGGGCTGCGGGCGTCGGTGGACAACCTCGCGCGGGCGCGGCGGATCGCGGTCGCGGGGCTGGCGATCGGTGCCGTGGGACTGTTCGCCGGGGCGATCCTGTCGGCCGGCAACCCGATCGACTTCGCGCGCGAGAAGCTCGGCGAGTTCCAGGCAGTCGAGAGCCGCAGCGCAGACTTCTCGCGCATCCTCTCGACCGGCGGCCAGCGCTACGACCTCTGGCGCGTGGCGGCGGACGAGTTCGCCGGCGCGCCGATCGCCGGGGAGGGGGAGGGGAGCTACGCGTTCGCCTACTACGCCGACCGCGACACCGACCGCAACCTCTCGAACCCGCACAGCCTGCCGCTGCGGCTGCTGGCCGAGCTCGGAGTCGTCGGGACGCTGCTGTTCGCGGCGTTCGTCGCCGCGCTCGGGGTCGCGCTGTTTCGGGGCGTCCGCGGGCGGACCGTGCTCACCCGGCACGCGATCGCGGGGCTGGCGGCCGCGGGCATGGTCGTGCTCGCCCAGTCCGTCGTCGACTGGATCTGGTTCGTGCCCGGGGTGATGGGGATCGGCCTCTTCTGCCTCGCGCTGGCCGCGGGAATCGCGTCGCCGCCCCCGGCGCCAGGCGCCTCCATCGTGCGGGGCCGGCGTGGGACCCGCGTCCTCGCTAAGGCATCCGCGGCGCTCCGCGCCCGGCCACGGGCGCGCACCGCGCTGGCCGGGTTGGGCGAGGGGCTTCCCGTTGCCGGCGTGGCGACCGCCGCGATCCTCGTCCTGGGCCTGTTCGTCTCCGACTACTTCGTGCGTGAGGCGCGCACCGCTCGCTCCGCCGAGGCCTCGCTGGCAGCCGCGCGAAGCGCATCGGACGTCAACCCGTGGGCGGTGACGCCGCTCTACCTGGAGGCGGCGACGCTCGAGGACGAGGGCGACGTCGCGGGAGCTCGCGCCGCGCTCGAGCGGGCGCTCGCGCTCGAGCCGAGCAACTTCGCGACACTCGGGCTGCTCGGCGACCTCGAGTCACGGTCGGGCGACCGGGCCGCGGCGAGCCGTGATTACCGGCGCGCAGCGGAGCTCAACCCGCGCGACGTGGGGCTCGAGGAGCTCGCCCGCAAGGCGCGCCGTCAGGCGCGCGATCAGACCGTCCTGCCAGACGCCTTCATCGACGCGACGGACCCGTCGAGCGGATGACCGCGCGCGACCCGTTCCAGCACGTCCCACCAGCGCGATACAACGCGGTCGCGGCTGAAGCGCTCGACGGCGCACCGGCGGCCGGCCGCACCGAGCGCCGCGAGGCGGTCGCGGTCCGCGGCCAGCTCGCGGAAGGCGGCGGCCAGCGCGTCGGGATCCTCGGGCGCCACGACGATGCCCGCACGCGAGCCCTCCACCAACCGAGCGGATTCACCGGCTGCCGAGAGCACGATCGCCCGCCCCGCCGCCATCGCCTCGAGCATCTTCGTCGGCAGGGCGCCCTCGAAGATCGGCCGGTCGCGGAGGAGCACCACGGAGGCGTCGGCGCCGGCGTAGAGGGCGGGCACGGAGGTGTGCGCAACGCTGCCGACCATCGTCACGTTCCCGACCCGCTCGCGCTCGAGGCGCTCGCGCAGCTCGGGGGCGTCCGCTCCGTCGCCCGCGATCGTCACCTCGACGACGTCCGGACCGGCACGCCGGGCCGCCTCGACGAGCGTGTCGAGTCCCTGCGCGAGCCCGACCGTCCCCGCGTAGAGCACGCGCAGCCGCTCGCCGGGGTCCGGCGGGGAGGCGTCGAAGCGCTCGATGTCCACGGACGGACCGAGCCGCACGACCTTGCCGCGGGCCGCGGGAAGCGCCGAGAGGTCCTCCACGAGCCCCTCGGTCGGGACGGAGATCGCGGCGGCGGCCCGGTAGGCCGTTCGCTCGAGCCACTCCGCGGCGCGGATCGCGCGCCGGTCGTCCAGCGCCCCGAGCTCCACCGCGGACGCCGGCCAGCGGTCAGCCACGTTGAGTACGAGCGGCGCGCGCTTGGCGCGCGCGAACGCGATCGCGGCTCCGGCGAGGAACAGCGGCGGGGACTCGCAGACGACGACGTCGGCCTGGCCGCTGAGCGGCGCCCCGGCGAGGGAGGAGCCGGCGAGCGATGCATGGTTCGCCAGGCGCCGGGCGAAGCCCTGGTTGGGGGTCGGGTAGATCGCGGTGCGCACGACCCGGACGGGCCCGTCGCGCTCGATCAGGTAAGGCCGGTTCGAGTACGGGAGCCGGATCCTGCCGTCGGGATAGTTGGGAAACCCGGTTTGGACGGAGACCGTGGCGCCGCGCGCCGAGAGCGCGTGCGCAAGGGCCGAGATGCGCGCCTGCGGGGCGCCCACCTCGGGCGGGTAGTAGTGCGTCAGAAAGCAGATCCTCACGGGCGACGCGAGGTTAGGCGATGAGACGGGCCCTGGCTCTCGCCCTCACCATGGGCATTCTCGCCGCGCTTCCCGGCGCCGCCCACGCGCAGGGGCCGAGCACGGACCCCGAGATCGGCAGCCCGTCGGAGTCGGTCTATGGCATCCCCCTCGAGGAGGCGCGCCGCGACGCGGCGCCGCGGGGAGTGCCCGGATCGGCGATCCGCACGGAGAACACCGGTGGCTCCTCGAGCCGCGTGCCGGGGCGGCGCGGCGGCCTCGTCGCGGACAACCCGGAGATCGATCCGAAGCGGCTGGCCGAGCGCCGGCGGGCGCGGCGTCGCGAGGCGATCCAGGTGGCCACCCGCCTCTCCGGTGACCCCTCGGCGACCGGCACGACGCTGATGCTTCTCCTCGTGGTGGCGATCGCGCTCGGCGGCGGGCTGATGGCGGGGCGGCTGCTGTCCTGGCGCCCGGGGCCGTGAGCCGTCTCGCACCTCTGCGCCGGGCGCTTGAGGGGCGCACCGTGCTGGATAGACATCGCATAACGATGGCAATGCAGCACAGCGCCTCGCCCTCTCGGGGAGGATGGACGCCCGCGCTCTGCGGCGGCGTGTAGCGTCACACCCGCCATGGCGCGCGGCCCCGATGAGACCCTGTTCTGGGAGCCGAGCGCGGAGACGATCGAGCGCGCCGCGCTGACGCGCTACATGCGCTGGCTCGAGGCCGAGCGCGGGCTCGCCTTCGCGGGCTACCACGACCTCTGGCAGTGGTCGGTCACCGACCTCGAGGCGTTCTGGGGAACGATCTGGAGCTTCTTCGACGTCCGCGCGTCGCGCCCGTACGAGCGCATCCTCCGCGCGCGCTCGATGCCCGGGGCGTGCTGGTTCGAGGGCGCGGAGCTGAGCTACGCGGAGCACATCTTCCGCGGCAAGCCCGAAGACGGCGTGGCGCTCATGCACGCATCCGAAGTGCGCGAGCGCGGCGAGGTCACCTGGGGCGAGCTGCACGGGCAAGTCGCGCGGATCGCGGCAGGCCTACGGGGGCTGGGGGTGCGGCGCGGCGACCGCGTCGTCGCCTACATGCCGAACGTCCCCGAGACGCTCGCGGCGTTCCTCGCCTGCGCGAGCATAGGGGCGACCTGGTCGAGCTGCTCGCCGGACTTCGGCGCCAAGAGCGTCGTGGACCGCTTCGCCCAGATCGAGCCCAAGGTGCTGTTCACGGTCGACGGCTACCGCTACAACGGCCGCGACTTCGACCGCCTCGACACCGTCGCCGGCCTGGAGCGGGCGATGCCGTCGCTCGAGCGGACGGTGATGCTGCCCTACCTCGACGAACAGGCAGACCTCGGCCGGCTCGAGCGGCCGCTCGCCTGGGACGAGCTGCTGGCGAGCGGCGAGGGCGCCGCTCTCGAGTTCGAGCAGCTCCCGTTCGACCACCCGCTGTGGGTCCTCTACTCGTCGGGTACGACCGGGCTGCCGAAGGCGATCGTCCAGGGCCAGGGCGGGATCCTGCTCGAGCACCTGAAGAAGCTCAACCTGCACGTCGACGCGCAGGCCGGCGACCGCCTGTTCTGGTTTACGACGACCGGCTGGATGATGTGGAACTTCCTCGTCGGGGGGCTCCTGACCGAAGCGAGCGTGCTGCTCTACGACGGCAGCCCCGGCTACCCGGACATGGGCGTGCTGTGGGACTTCGCCGCCGACGCAGGCATGACGTGCTTCGGCACCAGCGCCAGCTACATCGCCGGCTGCATGAAGGACGGCGTCGAGCCGGGCGCGGGCCGCGACCTGAGCGCGCTGCGCAGCGTCGGCTCGACGGGGTCGCCGCTGGCGCCTGAGGGCTTCGAGTGGGTCTACCGCCACCTCGGGCGCGACACCTGGCTGTTCTCGACCAGCGGCGGGACGGACGTCTGTACCGCGTTCGTGGGCGGCTGCCCGCTGCTGCCGGTCCACCTCGGCGAGCTCCAGGCGCGCTCGCTCGGCGCGAAGGTCGAGGCGTTCGACGAGGAGGGGCGGCCGCTGACCGACGAGGTCGGTGAGCTGGTGATCACCGAGCCGATGCCGTCGATGCCGCTCTACTTCTGGAACGACCCCGGCGGCGAGCGCTACCGCGAGAGCTACTTCGAGATGTACCCGGGCGTCTGGCGCCACGGCGACTGGATCAAGATCAC
>JBPCMT010000172.1:0-9820 GCA_051001995.1 Thermoleophilaceae bacterium | reverse complement strand
GCGACGCGCTCGTAGTGGCGGGCCAGGTCGAGCTTGGTGAGCTTCCCGCGCGGGAAGAGCACCTTGTCGGGGTGGGTGACCTTCACCTCCCGGCGGCCGACCCGCATGTGCTCGGTCATCCCTCGCGCACCACGTGTGCGGCGTGAAGCGCAGGCCATCCTCGAACCGCAGCGTGGAGCGCAGGACGCGCTTTCGGGAACGCAGAGGCAGCGCGCGCATGTCGTAGCCCTCGAGCCACACCAGGTCGAAGGCATAGAGGAAGACGCGAACGTGACTCTGTCCGCGCTGTGCGAGCTTGGCGAAGCTCGTCTGGGCGCCGTCGAAGGCAACCACCTCGCCGTCGACGGCGAAGCGCTCGCAGGGCTCCGCGGCGAGCGCCTCCGCCAGCTCCGGGCACTCGAGCGCCGCGCTCACCCCTCGCCCATGGAAGCGACCTCTTCCACGGTACGCCCGCTCAGCACCGATTCCGGCTGGGTGCTGGCGGGATTCCGTCTGGCGTCAGCCTCCTCATCGCGCCGCTTGACCAGGAGCCACTGGGGCTTCGCTCCCTCGCCGGTGCGGCGCAGCGTGTAGCCGCCCAGCACCTTCCGCCCGTGCAGCCACACGGACACGTGGCCTGCTCGATCGCCTGGGCCACGGACTCCTCACCGCCGAGCTTCTCGTAGTCGCCGGTGTCCCAGACGAGTACCGCGCCGGCCCCGTAGTTGCCCTCGGCGATCACCCCCTCGAAGTCGCCGTAGTCCAGAGGATGGTCCTCGACCTGGATCGCCAGCCGCTTGTCGCGCGGGTCGGTGGAGGGGCCTTTGGGCACAAGCCCAGGAGGCGAGGACGCCATCCACCTCCAGGTGGAAGTCGTAGTGAAGGCTGCTCGCGGCGTGCTTCGGGATGACGAACATCGGCGCGTCGCGAGCACGGCGCCCCCCGCGCGAAGCGCTCCCTCGGGAGCCCGACGGCTCTCCCGAACGGGCGAGCCGTCGCTTCGCTCGGTGCTCCCGGAGCTTGCTGGGCATCGTTGGGTCACCTATGGCCGGGGGCCCCGACCCGGGCCAGCTTCGGTCAGTCGGCGTCGGTGGAGGACGCGAGCTTGCGCTCGCCCTTCTCGCTGAGCCTCCAGCGTGCGGTCCCTCCGGTCTCCGATGCCTCCTGCTCGATTAGACCGCGATCCGCGGCATTTCCGAAAGCCTTCTCGAACTGTGCCGCGCTGACGTCGACCCCGAGTGCCTCGGCAACGCCTTCCTTCGTTGCGGGTGCGATCTCTCCGGTCTTTCGGGCTACGTCGAGCCGATTAGGCTTTGCCATGGGCCAGTCTCCTTGTTAGAGGGCGGGGCGTTCGTGAGCGAGACGACCAGACATTCTGTCGCGATTGGGCTCTAGCCGCTCGCGACGGGCAGCGGCGCCGCGCGGGCGATCTGGACGTGGCTGAGTCCGCCGAAATAGGCGATCTCGATCGCCCGGCGTCGATGCACTGGTAGCGCCGAAAGCACTCTCGCGAGGGCGTCCCCCGGCGGGGTCGCCGGTCGGCCCACGGCTGCGAGCCGCCGCAGCGCTGATCGCGCGCGCGCTCCGAAGGCGCTGTCCGCCCCCGCCCACAGGGCGAAGCACAACCCGCCTGCGGTGCCGGTCGCCGTGAGGAGCACTCCGGCCGCCGCCACCGCGGCCACGCCCTGCGGTCCGAGGATGAGGACGGCCGAGGCGGCTCCCACGCTCGGGCCGATCGGAAGCTGCGCGAGCGAGACCATCGCGATCAGTACGGCGATCGCGTCGAAGATGGAGGCGTCGACTCCCACCGCGTGTAGCACGAGCCAGTTGCGGGCGATCTGGGCGAAGACGGCCACCAGGACGAGCCCAACGAGGGGTCCCCCGCTGGCGAGCGTCCTCATCACGGCGAGGCCGCTCCAGAGCCCGCGGACCTTCCGCAGAGCGAGCGAGCGAAGGCCCGCGCTGAGGCTGAGCACGGCGATCACGGCGGCGGCCGGCGCCCACCACGGAAGTCCCAGCGGGCCGACGAGCGTGAAGGACGCCAGCGCGGCGAGGGCGGCCTCGACGGCCAGGATCGGCACTTCGGCGGCCACGAGCGCCGGCACTCGGGGGCTATCGGCAGGAGCGGACCGGCGGAGGGCGGCGATCCGAGCCGCGACCGCCAGATGGTTGCTGATGAGGCTTCCGACGAAGCCCATGCTCGACGCGCGATAGAGGCGCCGGCGGCCAACCGCGCCTCCAGCTGCCCTGACGCAGGCGAGCCATGCCTCGCTGCGAGCGAGCAGCGCGATTAGCTGGAGGGCGATCGCGATTACGATGACCCAGGCCGTCGCGCCGGTGATCCCGGCGACGAACTCGTGGCGCTTGCCTGCGAGAGCGACAACCAGAGCCGCGGCCACGGCGATCGACACAAGCACCGTCAGGAGCGTCTGACGACTCGCCAGCCACAGGAGCAACGGCGCAAAACGCCGTGCCGGCCTGGTCAGATTCTGCGGCCCGCCCTCAGACATTCCCCGTACAACTGCCCGGTTGTCGATCTGCCAAACGTCCTGCCCGTCAGTCGGGAAGCGGCCGAGGGTGCGTTCGGCAAGCGAGGCCAACTGCGGCCTCGCTGAAGAAGGGCCAGATCGCCTCCGACGCTCTCGGTCCTCGCGGGTCCGCGTAGGCGCCGCCGGCCGCGCCGCCCGCCCAGGCGTGGCCAAGGCCGTTCACCGCGATCTGCTCCAGGACAGGGCGCCCGTCGCCGTCCGTCCAGCGGCGTCGCAGATATGGGTGCCGCCGACGCTCTAGGATTGCGATTGGTGCCCATCACCTTCGTCGGCCCGCCGTGCGCACGGCGGGGCTGCCGTGGCCCCGCCTGGAGGGAGCGGCTCTGTCCGCGCTGCTGGCGCTTGGCGCGCTTTCTCGGCAGGGACGCGGCGATGTTCGTGTACGAGCCTGCCGACGGGTACCGCGACGAGAACGACGCCGTCGTGCTGCCCTGGAGCGCGTGGGACGAGGAGGCTCGCGCCCGTGGCGGCGGTGTCGCCGACCTGTTCGCCGAGCCGCCCGCTGAGGATCGCTCCACCCGCTAGCCGGCTCAGCCCGGGCGCACCTTCCCCATTGCTCGCTGCGATGTGTCCTCTTGGAAGTGGTCATCAAGCAAGTCTCATGAAGGGACCACCTCTGGAAGGAGGATGCCTACCGCAGCCGGCAGGGGAGCAATGCGCAGCGCGGTGGTGATCAGGTCTCGGCGGGAACCGCCGTGGCCGCGCCGGCGCCTGGCTTCGAGCCGTTCTCGAAAACGTAGGACTCCGGGTCGAAGCGCCGCGTTCGCTGCCGGAAGCGAAAGCTCCAGCTCGGCCACAGCGACGTGTTGCGCCCGGTGTCGTCGAGGTACCAGCTCTGGCACTGGCCGGCGGTCCAGACGGTGTCCTTCATCGCCACCTGGAGCTCTTCGTTGAAGCGCTCCTGAACGTCGCGGCGAACCTCGAGAGCGCGAGCTCCTCGCTTCCGAACCACCCGCAGCCCGTCGAGCAGGTAGTTCAGCTGCGACTCGAGCATGAAGATCAACGGCAGCGGCGACCTCGTCTTCAAGATCCGCGGTCGCTTCGTTGAGCGGCGACAGATCACCGGCCGGATCGACGACACCACCTGCAAGAGCCGCGAGTCGCGCAGCTACGCGGCGAGCTTCGACCGACGGGGGTCCTGAGGCGGCGAGCCGGTAGGCGTCAACGGGCGCCTACCGGCCCCTTCGTCGCAGCCTCCTCGGCTAGCGTCGCCAGGCCGGTGAAGAAGACCGTGAGCATGGTCGAATAGAGGTCGTCGGGCACCGCGTCGCGCTCGAGCAGCTTCTCGAGCGCAAAGCCGTTGGCCATCGCGAAGGTCATCAGCGAGATGTGGGCGAGCGGCAGCGGCGGCTCGATTCCCGCCTGCTCGCAGCTTCGGCGGTAGACGTCGGCGATACGCTCCTGAAGCGTGCGGTAGCGGGTAACGAGCTCCTGTCGAAAGTCCTCGTTGCGTGCGGCGTGGGCGGCGAACTCGAAGAACAGCCGCTGCCACTCGGGATCGGCCGCGAGGTAGCGGACGAAGTCGTCGCTCGCCGTTCGGACCTGGGCCTCGAGCTCCGGCGAGCTGGTGGTGGCGCGCTCGAGCTGCTCGATGCGCTCGGCGAAGCGCTCGTCGAGCATCGCCAGGAACAGCTCCTCCTTGCTCTTGAAGTTGGCGTAGAAGGCGCCCTTCGTGAAGCCGGCGTCCTCGGCCACCTCGTCGATCGAGGCCTGCTGGAGCCCGCGCCGCGCGAACACCCGGGCGGCGGCCGCCATCAGGCACGAGCGCGTGTGCGCCTGCTTTTCCTTGCGGGTCATGCGCATCGTCAGACACCGGCTCCGTCGGTCGAGTCGATCACGACCTCCGCTCGTCGGCTGGGCGTGAGCGTGATGGCACGCCGGCTGATGCGCTCGGAGGCCGGTCGCGCGGCGCGCAGCCGCGCGCGCGTGGCGACCACGGACAGGACGGCCTTCATCTCGAACAGCGCGAAGCTGGCGCCGAGGCAGCGGCGCACCCCGCCCCCGAACGGGATCCAGGTGTAGGTGCCGGGCGGGGTGTCGAGGAACCGCTCGGGAAGAAAGCGCGCCGGCTCGGGGTATACGTCCGGCCGGCGATGGATCAGGTAGATGCAGGGCGTCACCGAGGCGCCGGCGGGCAGCAGGTGCCCGGCGATCTCCACCGGCTCGGTGAGCCGGCGGACGACGATCGGGAGCACCGGGCGCAGCCGCAGCGTCTCGTGGACCACCGCGTCGAGGTAGGAGTCCTCTCCCGCGGCCACCTCGTCGCGCAGCCGGTCGAGCTTGTCGGGGTGGCGCACGAGCCGCTCGACCGCCCAGGCGAGCGCGGTCGCGGTCGTCTCGTGCCCGGCCACCAGCAGCGTCATCAGCTCGTCGCGAAGCTCCGCGTCGGCCATCGCGCGGCCGTCCTCGTACCGGGCCTGGACGAGCATCGACATCACGTCGTCGCGCTCGGCGACGTCGGGGTCCGAACGGCGACTGCGGATCTCGTCGAGCAGGAGCTCGTCGACGGGGTCGAGCGCGCGACGCAGGATCCGCAGGCGCCCGACGCGGTCCGGGCCGAGCGCGGCGAACGCGACCATGCTGCTGCGATCGGTCGTCAGATCGAGCGCGCGCCGCAGCGCAACACGCAGGCGGTCGAGGCGCTCGGCCTCGCGCACGCCGAAGACCGCCCGCATGATGATCTCGAGCGTGACCGCCTGCATCCGCGGCCACAGCTCGACCGGCTCCCCGATCGGCCAGCGCGCGACCTCGGCTTCGGCGATCTCGGTCATCAGCTCGCCGTAGCCGCGCATTCGCTTGCCGTGGAAGGGCGGCAGCATCAGCTTGCGCTGGCGCATGTGCGGCGCCTCGTCGAGCAGCAGCACGGAATGCTCGCCGAGGATCGGGCGCAATATCGCGTTGCCCTCGCCGGCGTGGAGGAAGCGCGGGTCACCCTTGAACACCTGCTCGACGGCGCTCGGGTTGGAGACGAAGACCCATGTGCCCTCGCTCGCGACGCGCAGCGTGAAGACGTCGCCGTAGCGGTCGCGGCAGCGCTCCATGAACGGTCCCGGACGCGCGATCCAGCCGAGCGTCTGGAGCGCTCGCGGGTAGCGCGGTCCGGGCGGGAGCGCGGGCTCGCGGCCGGCCGCGACGGCGCGCGTCGAGGGCGCGTCGACGGTGACAGCGCCGGCGCTCACGTGCCCGCCCCCAGGGGTCGTGCGCCGGCCAGCGACTTGATCGACCGAAGCGGGTGCGCCCGTGTCATCGCGCAGGGGCGCTCCGACGCGAGCCGCGCCGGGACAGGGTCGGTGACGTTCTTGAGCCAGTGGAGGCGTCGATCGCCGAGCGCCACGTGGCGCACGCGGCCGGCCGCCTCGCGGGTCGCCTCCGACACGAGCACCTCGCCGCCTCCCGCGACCGCGCACAGGCGGGCCGCGACGTTGACGGTCGCGCCGTACCAGTCGCCCTCGCGCGAGACCGCCGGCCCCGTATGCATGCCGACTCGGACCGGTGGGAACCCAGCCACGGCCTCCAGCTCGCCGACGATGCCCAGCCCGAGCCGAAGGGCCAGCGCCGGGTCCTCGCAGCGGAGCATCATCGCGTCGCCGATCGTCTTGACCTCCTCCGCGTCGTGGGTCGAGAGCAGCGGGCGCACGCGGCGGTAGAAGTCGAGCGCGACCTCGGCGGCGCGGTCGTCGCCCTGCGCCGCGGTGAGCGCGGTGAAGCCGACGAGGTCTGTGAAGAGGAAGGTTTGGCCGCCCGCCACCATCTGCATACCAAAGAGTATCTAAATACCGCGGGGTATCAAGCCGCTCGGGAAACCGCGACAGAGGCCGCCGGCCTGCCTCGGCCGCGAGCTAGCCTCGAGCGCGATGCTGAGCACGATCTTCATCGGCTCGCGCAACGAGTTCGACGAGCTGCTCGTGGACTGGCTAGCGCGCCGCACCGACCTGCGCGGCGTGGTCTGGACGAGCTCGACCGCCTGGCAGCGGACCCTGCGCGGCAGGGCCGAGTTCGCGCGCAAGCGCGCTCGGCGCCACGGCGTCCGCAAGGCCGCGGACGAGGCGGCCTTCTACCTCGTCTTCCACAAGCTGCTCAAGCAGGCCGACGACGACGAGCTGCGCGCGCGCGTGATCGACGCCTACCCGTCCCACGACGGGAAGCCGCAGTGGCGCGGGGACGCGATCTCGGCGAGCGACGTCAACGCCCCGGAGGTGCTCCGCTTCCTGCGCGAGCGAGACCCCGACCTCGCGCTCGCGATGTGCATCACGAACTACTTCGACGATGCGATCCGGGCGATCCCGCGTCACGGCGTCTTCCTCTGGCACGAGGGGTTCACGCCCGAGTACAGGGGCCTCTACTCGCCGTTCTGGGCGGCGCACAACCTCGACTTCGACCGGATCGGCTACACGCTGCTCCGCATGAGCGACGAGTTCGACGCCGGCGAGGTCTTCGTGCAGGGCGCCGCGCGCGACGTCGACCCACGCCGGCACGGCCACCTCTACATGGGCCACAAGGCGATCTGGGACAGCCTTCCGGACGTCGAGCGCTTCCTCGGAGCGCTCGAACGTGGCGAGGCCCGCCCCATCAGCCGTGCGGGCGCCGCGTCGGGCATGTACACATACCCTGGCCTGAGCGATCTGGTCCGCCAGCGTGTTCGGCTGCGGCGCCTCGGCGCGCGTCGAGGTTCAGCGCGGGCCGAATAGCGGTATTCCCCATCCGACGGGGCGGCTCCGGCACAGGGCGCGCCCCGCACGGGACACGACATCGGGAGGGCGAAGTGCGGTACACAAAGCTCGGCGAGACGGATCTCGAGGTCTCGCGCGTCTGCTTCGGCACCTGGCAGACTGGAGGCGACTGGGGCGCGGTGGAGGAGCGCGAGGCCACGGCCGCGGCGCGCAGGGCGCTCGAGCTCGGCGTCAACTTCTTCGACACCGCCCAGGGCTACGGCTGGGGGGAGTCCGAGCGCCTGCTCGGCAAGTCGCTCGAGCTCGGCTCCGCCGCGCGGCGCGAGGAGGTCGTGATCGCGACCAAGGGCGGCCTGCGGATTGATGGGGAGGACCTGCTCCGGGACTCGAGCCGCAAGTGGCTGCGCAAGGGGATCGAGCAGAGCCTGCGCGCGCTCGGGACCGACTACGTCGACCTCTACCAGGTGCACTGGCCCGACGGCAACACGCCGTTCGAGGAGACCGGGGCCGCCCTTGCCGAGCTCGTGGACGAGGGCAAGGCGCGCTACGCGGGGGTCTCGAACTTCAGCGTGGAGGAGATGGACGAGCTCGGCCGGACGCGGAAGGTCGACTCGCTACAGCCTCCCTACCACCTCTTCCGCCGCGACGTCGAGGACGAGGTCCTGCCCCACTGCCGCGAGCACGGGATCGGCGTGCTGGTGTACGGCCCGCTCGCCCACGGTCTGCTGACCGGCAAGTTCGACACCGACACCGAGTTCGACTCCGACGACTGGCGCGGCCAGTCGAGCGTCTTTCAGGGCGAGGAGCTCGAGGGCAACCTCCAGATCGTCAAGGAGCTCGGGCGCTACGCCGAGCAGCGCGGCAACAGCGTCGGGCAGCTCGCGATCGCCTGGACGCTCGCGAACCCCGCCGTGGACGTGGCGATCGTCGGCGCCCGCCGGCCCGACCACATCGAGGGCACGGCGCCCGCCGCCGACATCGACCTCTCATCAGACGACCTGCGGGACGTCGAGGAGATAGTGGAGGGCGCGGTGCCGGTGGGCGGCCCGTCGCCGGAGTCGGCCTAGGCGGCCTCGAGGCGGCGCACGGCGTCGGGCACGTCGGCGAGCTGCTCGGCGACGAGGTCGGACTCCACGCCCAGGAAGCGGGTTGTCCGGCGCCCGCGCGAAATCCAGGCGGCGCGGAGCCCAGCGAGCTTGGCGCCGGCGACGTCCCACTCGTTGCCGGACACGAGCAGGATCGAGTTGGCGGGCCCGCCGAAGGCCGTTACCGCCTGCGCGTAGATCTCGGGCGCGGGCTTAAAGAAACCCACGTCGTCGGCCACGAGCAGGTGCGCGAAGCGATCGGAGAGGCCGGCCGCCGCGACCATGGACTGGACGCCCTCACGCGTGCCGTTCGAGAGCACCGCGAGCTCGCGACCCGCGAGCCCGGCGAGCGCTTCGTCCGCGTCGGGGTAAGCGGCCAGCGAGGACAGCCCGGCGGCGATCTCGTGCGCCTGAGACTCGGACAGCTCCAGCTCCAGCTCGCGCGCGGCGGCCTGCAGCGCGAGCACCGCCAGCTCTCCGAACGGGCGGTACGCGCCGGCGGCGGTAGCGTGCCAGGTCGACGGAACGAGCCGTGCCAGGAGGAGGTCGTAAAGCTCGCCCCCGCGATCGCCGACCGCCTTCCGCGCCCGCCCGCGCAGCCCGTCGAGGTCGAACAGCGTACCGAAGGCGTCGAACGCGATCCCGGACAGGCGCACGGCGCGCCAGCCTAACGCCGGTCCGGCTGGCCGGCTGTGTCGCTTCTCGAAGGTGATCCCTAAACGAGTCTCATGAAGGGGCCATTTCTCAAAGGAAGGTGGTGCACAGCGGCGGCTCGCCCCGCCCGAGCGTCACCCCTCGCGAGCCTTCCGAGTACGCTGCCGCGTCGTGGGAATCGCGCGAATCGTGATGCTGCTGCTCGCCGTGGCGTTCGGCGGGTTCATCATCTACCTGGCGTTCCAGGAGCTGAACGACAAGACCGAGGTCGTCGAGCCGGAGGGTGGCGAGGCCGCGACCCCGGGCGGG
The DNA here is from genome assembly GCA_051001995.1 of Thermoleophilaceae bacterium. Lineage (GTDB taxonomy): Bacteria > Actinomycetota > Thermoleophilia > Solirubrobacterales > Thermoleophilaceae > CAWEHQ01. Next base: position 574 of record JBPCMT010000172.1, on the reverse strand, counting down.
GCACGCACGGTGGTCGTGAAGATGCGCGACATCCGGTTCGAGCCCGAGAGCGTGAGCATCCGCGCCGCCCAGACGGTGCGCTGGCTAAACCAGGACCAGACCGACCACACCGTCGTGAAGGTGTCGGGCCCGGGCGAGGACTTCGACTCCGGCGACATCGCCGGCGGTGACTCCTACGAGCAGTCGTTCGCCGACAAGGGGATCGTGGAGTACATGTGCGAGATCCACCCGGACGCGATGCGCGGCGAGGTCAAGGTCCTGGGCGACTGAGCGACGGCCCTCGCTCGAGGGCGAGAGGGAGCCGCTAACCCGCCCCGAGGCCGTCGGCGGCGGGATGGGATGCGTCGGTGAACTCGCGGAACAGGCCCGTGACCACGAACGCCGTCTGCTCGCCGATGTCCACGGCGTTGTCCCCGATCCGCTCGAGCGCGCGTGCCACCAGCAGCATGGTCATGGCCCACTCGCGCGTGTCGGCGTCGTCGCCGACGTCGAGCGCGAGCCTGAAGACCTCGCGGTTGAGTCGGTTGATCTGCTCGTCCTGACGCGGTAGGTCCTCCGCCAGCGCGACGTCGCG
>JBPCMT010000171.1:0-30457 GCA_051001995.1 Thermoleophilaceae bacterium | reverse complement strand
CCAAACCGCAGCGCCCACCGCGACAGCCAGTGTCACTGCGGCCGCACACGCGCGCCGAGCCGGTCGGGCGTGGGCGACGCCCGGCGCCGTACTCAGGCGGCGGGGTCCGCGTGTCGCCGGACGAAGCTCCACATTTTGTTCCCGACGAAGTTCAGCGGCGTGGCCATCACGATCGAGATCGCCTGTGCGGGGAGCTCCGCGACCCCGCCGACGCTCACGAGCACCTCGAGGATCGCGCCGGCGAGCAGCGCCGCCGCGGTGCTGACGGCCAGGAAGCGGGCGGCCTGGAAGCCGGCGTGCCCGTCCTGCGCGCGGAACGTCCAGTGGCGGTTCCAGAGGAAGTTGTTGGTCACTGCGACGACGTACGCCACGCCGGCGCCCGCGAGGTGGTGCAGGCGGAGCGCGCCGGTGGCGAGCGCGAACACCGTCAGGTTCACGACGAAGCCGGAGCCGCCGACGGCGCAGAACTTGACGAGCTGGAACCAGTTGTGGGGGCGCCGCAGTCCGTGGCGGACGCGCGTGTGCACGCGCGGGACCGCCGGCGAGGCCGGTGACAGGCTCTCGTCGCGCATCGTCACGAGGGTATCGAGAAGTGATCGCAGATCATCGGCGTCACGTCCCGAAGCGTCCACTGCTCGGGCGCCGGTCCGCCGGCCTCGACGCCGCACAGGATGAGCGCCCCCAGGGAGTCCCCGCGGTGAAGCGAGCCGTGGCTGCCGCCGCCGATGTGGCTGGCTCCACCCCAGTCGACGAGCTCGTACCCGGGCTTCGCCGAGACCAGCACGTCGCCCATCGCGGAGCAGTCGAGCGCGGACCACACGCGCTCGAGCGCGAGCGGGTAGGCGTCGCCGGTGATGTGTCCGTCTCGCGTCGTCAGCTCGAGCGTCGCGGGGTCGCCCTCGATGCTCCAGGCGCCGCCGCGCACGTCCCGGAGATCCCCGCCGGGCGCGAAGCGAAGCTCGCCGCGCCCGCTGGCGACGATCGCCTCGTCGCCGTCGCGCCGCGCCACCAGGTCCACGCCCTCGAGGTCGATCAGGCGACGGGCGATCCTTGGCGCGACGCGCGCGCGCACATCGGGATCGAGCACGTACACCATCCCGAATCGCGCGGTCGGCGACACCGCGACCTCGGCGTCCTCGGGGACCGGGTCCTCGGGGAGCAGCACGCGCCAGTCCTCGTCCATCGCCTCCCGCAGGTCCAGGACCCGCTCGACCGCCGTCTGTGAGTGGTCCGACATGACGACCACCGCATGGTCCTCCAGAAAGCGGTCGGGACCGCCGGCCACGTGCATGATCCGCTCGAGCGCCCGGTCCGCCACGGCGATCGAGGTGACCTGGGCGAACGGCCCGCGCCTGTGCGAGTAGGTGTCGTTGTCGGGCAGCGAGCAGAGGATGAAGTCGGCGAGGTCCTCCTCCACCATGTGCGCGCACACGCAGCCCGTGTGCTGGTCGCGCTGGCCGGGCATCCCGAGCGTCGAGCGGCAGTCGGTGCGTCGCGACGCGAACAGGTCCGCGTAGAAGAGCTCGGTCGGGCCCCAGGTTGCGTGGCGAAACTGCGCGGCGCGAGCGACGCGCGAGTAGACCCCGTCGACCTCCGGCTCGTGTCGCGTGCGGCCGCGGTAGATCAGGTAGGTCGTGCCGGCCGCCCGCAGCCCACGATCCTCGAGACGCTCGAACACGGTCGGGCTCGCCTGCGACAGGTGCGCGAGGTTCAGGTTGTAGACCGTGTCGTAGAGCGAGCGGACGATGCCGAACGTCCGCGTGGCCTGAAACGACGAGCCGTACTCGACGTAGCGCTCCTCGCCGCGGTGGTACCAGTTCATCGACGGGATCGCGTGCCCGTCGGGACCGACCCCGGTGGCAATGCTCGCCGCCGCGACCGGGGTGACGGACGGGAACGACGAGACGCAGTCGCGGACGTAGGTGCCGCGCTTGACGAGCTCGGCGAGCGCCGGAGCGCGGCCCTCCGCGATCGCGCGGTCGAGCATCTCGGGCTTCAGCGAGTCGATGACGGCGAGGATGAGCTTCTTCACGCCGTCACCGTCACCGGAGGATCCTCAGTCCCTCGTACTTCTGCGCGCCGGTGCGGCGCGCGGTGACGAGCAGATAGACCAGCGCGGCGATGCCGAGCAGCGCCGCGGGCGGGAACAGCACGGCCACTGCAGCGAGCCCCAGCGCCGCGGCGTCGGCCCAGACCGGCAGCAACCCGGCGGCGGAGGCGGCGAGGCGACGACGGACCCGGCCGAGCAGTCCCCCCACCGCCACGACGCCGAGCAGCGCGCAGGCGGCTCCCGCGAAAAGGCCTGGCCATTCCTCGGCGTCCGCCGCCGCGAGCGACCCGGCGAACAGCAGCGCGCCGAGCGCCACGGCGAGCGCCGACAGCGCAAGCGTCAAGGGGTCGCGGAGGCGCGGCTCGCCGCCGCTCGCGCCCGTGCTCTTCAAGCGCCCGCGATCCGCGGCCGAACCACGCGCCCGCTCGAGCGCGTAGGCGCCGACCGCCAGCGCGAGGATCGCGGCGAGGAAGGCCGGTGACTCGAGGAACGCGTAGCCGGTGCCGTCGAAGTCGATACCGAGGTCGCCGCGCGCCAGCGCGCCGGCGAGAAGCGGCGGAAGGAACGGGCGGACGCCGGTCGCGCTCGCGAGGCCGGCGCCCTGGGCGATGTCGAAGAAGAAGCTGATGCGGGGCCTGACGGTCGGTACGCTCAGGAAGCCGAATGACGATAGAGGACCACGGACGCGGAGCGGGGAGGGGGCCCGCGGGCCTGCGCGAGCAAGTGCGGGTGGCCACCCGCGAGCGGCCGGCACGCTCGACCAGCCGCGACCTCGAGCGCTACGCGGGCCTTTTCGCCGCGAGAACGCGGGTCATGAAGTCGTCGGCGATGCGCGACCTGATGGCGGTCACCGCACGCCCCGAGGTCATCTCGCTCGCGGGAGGGTTGCCTGACACGGCGAGCTTCCCACCGGAGACGTTCGCGGCGATCACCCACCGGATCGCCGACAACTCCTGCGCGCGCGCTCTCCAGTACGGGCCAACGGATGGACTCGGGGAGACCAAGGCGCGGATCGCCGAGGTGATGGCCGCCGAGGGCATGCGCGCCGACCCCGACGACGTGATCGTCACGACCGGTGGGCAGCAGGTGATCGACCTCGTATGCAAGACGCTGATCGATCCCGGCGACGTCGTCATGGCCGAGGCGCCCACCTACCCCGGCGCCGTGCCGGTGTTCTCGTCCTACCAGGCCGACGTGATGCAGGTCGAGGTCGACTCGGACGGCATGCGAGTGGACCTGCTGGCCGAGGCGCTCGACCGGCTCGAGCGCGAGGGCCGCAGGCCCAAGTTCATCTACACGGTGCCGACCTTCCAGAACCCGGCCGGCGTAACGATGTCGCTCGAGCGGCGGCGACGGCTGGTCGAGATCGCCCACGAGCGCGAGCTGCTGATCCTCGAGGACAACCCCTACGGCCTGCTCCGCTACGAGGGCGAGGGCTTCCCGACGCTGCGCGCCCTGGATGGCGGCGTCTACACGATGTACCTCGGCACCTTCTCGAAGATCCTCTCGCCGGGGATCCGGCTCGGCTGGGTGGTCGCGCCGCCGCCCGTGCTCGAGAAGATCAATCTCGGCAAGCAGGCCACGGACCTCTGCACCTCCACGCTCTCCCAGCTGATGGTCGAGGCCTACTTCGAGCAGGGCCGGTGGCGCGACTACGTGGACTCGCTCGCCGAGATCTACCGCGCTCGTCGCGACACGATGCTCGACGCCCTGGCCGAGTTCCTGCCCCCGGAGGCCGACTGGACGCGCCCCTCCGGCGGCCTCTTCATCTGGGTGACGCTGCCCGACTACATCGACACGACCGACCTCCTCGCGCGCGCGCTGCGCGAGAACGTGGCGTTCGTCCCGGGCGAGGCGGCCTACCTCGACGGACGCGGACGCAGCTCGATGCGACTCAACTTCTCGGGCGTCGGCGAGGAGGCGATCCGCGAGGGCGTGCGACGGATCGGCGCTGTCGTGGACGAACAGGTGGCGCTGTATGGAACCCTGACCGGCCGCTCCGCGGTGACGGGCCGCGGCTCGCACCATGAGGAACGTCGGCCGCCGCCACGCCACGAAGCGCCCGCGGCCGGTGGGGAATCGGCCGGCGCTCGGGAGGATTCCGGCGGACGGGTCGTCGAGCTTCCGCGCCGCTCCGCGCGCGAGGCGTGAGCCGCGTCGCCGTCCTCAAGGGCGGCCGCTCGCTCGAGCGCCAGGTGTCGCTGCGCTCGGGCGGACGGGTCGAGGACGCGCTCGAGCGGCTGGGCCACGAGGTCGTCTCGATCGACGCCGGCCTGGACCTGGTCCGGCGCCTCGAGGAGAGCCGGCCCGACGCGGCCTTCGTCGTCCTGCACGGGCGCGGCGGCGAGGACGGGACCGTCCAGGAGCTGCTCGAGATCCTCGGCCTTCCCTACACGGGGTCGGGGGTGCTCGCGTGCACCCGAGCGATCGACAAGGTCCGAACCAAGCAGCTCCTGATCGACGCCGGCGTGCCGACACCCGACTTCTTCGCCTTCAACGAGACCGCCTTCAAGGAGCTCGGCGCGGCCGACGCGCTGCCGGCAATCGGGGAGCGCCTGCGCTTCCCGATCGTCGTCAAGCCGGCCGCAGGAGGCTCGGCGCTCGGGATCAAGTTCGCGGCGACGCCGGAGGACGTCCCACAGGCGCTGATCGCCGCCTTCTCCTACGACGACCGGGTACTCCTCGAGCGCTACGTGGAGGGGCGGGACCTCGCGGTGGGCATCCTCGACGGCGCGGACGGCGCCGAGGCGCTCCCGGTGGTCGAGGCGATTCCCCGTGACGACGCGCTCTACGACTTCGAGGCCCGCTACGAGTTCGGGCGGACCGATTTCCGCTGCCCTGCCGACCTGCCGGAGCAGACGGCGGAGCGCGCACAGGAGGTCGCGCTCCAGACCTACGACCTCCTGGGGTGCGCCGGCTTCGCGCGCGTGGACCTCATGCTGGACGACTCCGGCGACGAGCCGATGGTGCTCGAGGCGAACGCGATTCCGGGCCTCACCGAGACGAGCCTCCTGCCCCAGGCCGCTGATGCGGCGGGAATCGGCCTGGACGCGCTGGTCGAGCGGATCCTGGCGCTCGCGTTCGAGCGCGGCGACCGCTCCGCCGCCGCCGCGAGCTCCTAGAGCGCGCCGCCGGCTCTGGTTCGCGGCGCCGCGCCGGTCACCCGGATCCGCTGCCGCCCGCGAAGTCCTCCGGTGAGACGTTGTCGAGGAAGTCCTTGAACTTCTCTACGACCTCCTCCTGGTCCTCGACCTCGTGCTCGAACTCGATCGCAGACTCGGCGATCACGTCCTCGGCGGCGAAGATCGGGGCACTCGTCCGGACCGCCAGGGCGAGCGCGTCGGAGGGGCGCGAGTCGATCTCGACGTCGCGCCCGTTGAGCCGCAGCGTGATCGACGCGTAGAAGGTGTTCTCGCGTAGCTCGGTGACCGACACCCGCGAGCAGGACACATCGAGCTCCGAGAGCATGTCGTTGATCAGGTCGTGAGTCATCGGCCGCGGCGTGTTCGCGCCCTGAAGCTTCATCAGGATCGCGGCCGCCTCGGGGTGACCGATCCAGATCGGGAGAAAGCGATTGCCCTCGCGCGTCTTCAGGAGCACGATCGGCTGCTTGCCGACCATGTCGAAGCTAACGCCGTAGATGACCATCTCCTGCATCGACCGCCGGGACTCCCAGGGGCTCGGGTGCCGACGCTCAGTCTAAACGCCGCCGCCCGGAGGCCCGCGCTCAGCCGCCGCGGACAACCACCTTCACCACGCGCGAGCGGCCCACCGCGTACGGATAGCTGCGCTCGCGTGGAATCCGGACCCGGAACGGGTAGGTGACCCTCCCCGTGGTCGCCTCGAAGCGATAGCCGTAGTGCCATCGCCCGCGGCGATTCGACCGCAGCACCGCGAACGTGCGCCAGCTGCCGCGGTAGTGTGCCTCGAGTTGGAGGAGCTTTCCCTCGCGTGGCACCGGCCGACCCAGCACCCGGCCCTCGAAGCGCACGCGACCGCCGTTCTCGACGCGCCGCCTGCTGACCGACAGCGAGCTCTTCGCGCGCACCGCGAGCCCCACGCTGTCACCGGCCGGCCGCCGACGATCGTCGCCCCCGTACTCGAAGAAGACCGTGCGGCTCGGACCGCGCTCCGTGCGGTAGCGAAAGCGTCCGGAGGCGTCCGTCCTGAGCGTGTCGACGCGCTTGGTGCGGTCCGATCCGCGGGTGCGCGAGAGCACTGCCAGCGGCGCGCCGGGCAGCCCGCGCCCGGCGGCTGACAGCGAGCCGCGCACTGTGGGCCGCTTGCCGAAGCCGATCGTCGCGCGCGGCGCGGTCGTGCCATCGGCGGTCTCGATCGCGGCGGACAGGCGTACGGGCTGGCGGTCGTCGAACCTCAGCGTCACCGGCTCGGACGCGTAGCTCCGCCGTGAGTTGCCCGCCGCATCCTCGAGCCACGTCTTAAAGCGCCACTCACCACGGTCCGGGACCGAGAGATCATCGATCCCGGTCGTACCGCCCGGTCGCGTGCCCTCCACGCAGCGGCCGGACCCGCTCGCGCGGCAGAGCCGGTAGCGCGCCCGGACGATCGGCGCCGCCTGGTGCGGCGGCGGCTTCCAACGCAGGTCGAACGAGTTGTGCGACCGGACCCCCGCCGGTCCGAGCACACGCACGCCGCGGACCGGACGCGGCGCGTGGTTGTCCACGCGGATCGTGCGCCGAACCGCTCGCGCGTTGCCGGCGGCGTCGGTCGCGGTCACGCTCAGCGCGTGGGGTCCGTCCTCGAGCCGCCGGGTATCGAGCCGGTATCCGAGCACCGGCGTCCGCGGGCACGGCCCGCGCCGGGTGAAGTCGCACCGCTCGCGGTCTCGGTGACGCGGCAGTCCATCGACCGCGAGCTCCGACGACCGCACGCCGACGTTGTCGCTCGCTCGCACCCGCGCGATCTCTACGCCGCGCCTCCAGGCGCCGCCGAGGATCCCGCGCTCGTCCGGCGCCAGGTTCGGGGCCGAACCATCACGCACGATCACCGCCGCGTAGTGGACCGCGAGCCGGCCCCGCGAACGATCGGCCGACCGGTTCGGGCTCGTGTCGCACCCTCCCCGCGCGCCGCAGCGAGCCGCGATCCGGACGACACGGCGCCCACCGAGGCCCTTGAAGGTCCGCCGGGCCCCCTTCGGATCACCGAGCACGCACGCCGCGGTCGCCCCGACGGCGCGGGCGTCACAACCGGCGATCAGGCGCCCGTCCGAGCCCACGAAGCCGAGCGTCCACTGCCGTCCCGCGCCAAGGCCGTCCCAGTCGAACTCGATCCCGTCGAGCGAGGCTCCCGTTGGGGCCTCGAAGGTCATCAGCGCCGCGCGACCGCGCGGGAGCTCCCCGGAGCCGACGCGGTTGCGGACGACCAGCCCGCGCGTCGTCCTGCCGCGGCTCGGGCAGGCCGTGTAGGCGAGCATTCCGGCGTCGCTGCGCGCGCGCCAGGCGTTGTTCACCCCACCCGCCGCGGCGTCGCACGCCACGACCCGGTAGGTGCCCGCCGCCGCCGGATCGGCGGACAGCGCTGCGGCCGCGGCGAGCAGGGCCGCGAAGAGCGCCGCCCGCAGGTACGCCGCGCGTGCCCTCGCAGCCTCGCAGCGACGCCGGTCACCCCTCGCGAATCGCACTGCCCCACCGTTCGCCAAATCCGCCATCGACGCTCCCTTCTCGACCGTAAAGTGCAAGGTCGAGAAGGGGAGCTGGGGACGTTTCTCGCCCCCCAGGCGCAGATCCACCGCACCCGGTCCGCGTGACCGGCTCGGCTCGGCGGAAAGTCGTGCCCCGAGCCGGAAGGGGAAAGCCCCGCGTTGCGGGGCTTTCCGGCACTCGCCTGTTGTGGGCGATCCTGGACTCGAACCAGGGACCTCTTCCTTATCAGAGAAGCGCTCTGACCGACTGAGCTAATCGCCCGCTCGGCGCGCGATTCTAGATGGTCGGTTTCGGGATGACGTGAGCGGCGGCCGGGCGAGCACGGGGTTAGCCATCGAGCAGCGTGCGCTCGCCGGACGGACCCGGCCAGGCCGGCTCAGGCCGCGGCGCGGCGCAGGATCCGCTCGGCGAGCTCGATCCCCTCGCGCGGATCCTCGAGGTCGAACTCGACCCGAACCCCATCGCCGCGTGGACGGATCCGCACGCCACGGCCCAGGGCGGCGGTCAGCGCGTCCTCAGCCGCGCCGAGGGCGTCGGCGAGGTCGGGGTGAAGCGGCACTGGACCGCCTCGTCCGGCGTTCGGCGCCGGGGCCCGATCGGCGACCGCCTTCGCGCGCCGTTCGGTCTCCCGAACCGACCAGCCCCCCGCGACCGCGGCGCGTGCGAGGTCCCGCCGCTGCGATTGATCCCTGCACATCAGGACCGCCCGCCCGTGGCCCTCGGTGAGCTCGCGCGACTCGAGCAACGCCAGTGCCTCGTCGGGCAGGTCGAGCAGCCGCACCAGGTTCGAGATCGCCACACGACTGCGACCGAGGCGGCGGCCGAGCTCCTCCTTGGTCACGCCGAGGTCCTGCACGAGCGTCGCGCAGGCGCGGGCCGAGTCGACCGGGTTGAGATCCTCGCGCACCATGTTCTCGATCAACGCCAGCTCGAGGCGCTCGGACTCCTGCGCCTGGCGCACGATCGCCGGGAGGCGGTCGAGCCCGGCGAGGCGCGACGCCCGCAGTCTGCGCTCGCCGGCGAGAAGCTCGTACGTGCCCCCGGCGAGCGCCCTCACGACGATCGGCTGGAGCAGGCCACGCGCCTTGATCGATTCCGCGAGCGCCAGCAGCGCCTCGCCGTCGAACTCCCGGCGCGGCTGGTCAGGGTTCGGGGTCACGAGCTCGAGCGGCAGTTCCCTAAACCCGTCGGTAGCCGCCTGGGAGCGCGGCAGGATGGCGGCCAGCCCGCGGCCGATGCCGCGCGGCTGGGAGCCCGTCGGCCAGCTCGAGGAGCCGCCCTCAGCCACGGGCGGCGACCTCCCTCGCCAGGTCGGCGTAGGCGCGCGCACCCGAGCAGGCCGGGTCGTGTCGCGATACGGGGACCCCGAAGCTCGGCGCCTCGCCGACGCGAACGTTGCGCGGGATCACGGTGTCGAAGACAAGGTCGGGGAAGTGCTCGCGAACCTCGCGCTCGACGTCCTGCGCCAGCCGCGTTCGCCCGTCGTGCATCGTGAGAATCATGCCCGCGACGGTCAGCCGCGGGTTGAGCTCGCGCTGGATGAGCGAAAGCGTGTCCAGCAGGCCGGCGAGTCCTTCGAGCGCTAAGTACTCGGTCTGGACAGGGACGATCACGCGGTCCGCCGCCACGAGCGCGTTCACGGTCAGTGGACCCAGGGCCGGCGGGCAGTCGAGCAGGACGAGCTCGAACTCCTCGCGCACCGACCCGAGCGCCTCGCGCAGGCGATTCTCCGACCCCGGCATCCGCGGGAGCTCCACGCTCGCGCCGGCGAGCTCGGGTGTGGACGGGACTATCCACAGGTCGTCCACAGGGCTGGGCCGTGCGGCTGCGTCGAGAGCGCCCTGGCCGCTCAAGCAGTCGTAGACGCTCGGGCTCGAATCGCGCGGGAGGCCGAGAGCCGTGGTCGCGTTGCATTGCGGATCGAGGTCCACGAGGAGCGTCCGGGTACCGGCCTCGGCCGTACAGGCGCCGAGGTTCACGGCGGTCGTGGTCTTGCCCACGCCGCCCTTCTGGTTTGCGATCGCGTAGATCGTGCCCATCGCCCGCGACGGTAATCGCGGAAGCGGTCGGAATCGCCCCCCGCCAGACTCGTTCGCCGCCGAACCGGAGCCTCCTTCCTCCGGTCCGGGCCGACCGACGGCAGAGGGCCTCGGAGTCCGGTCGGCTGAGCTCAGTGGCCGAGAGGGCGCTTGGCGGCCCGTCCCGGTCGTCGCGGGAACCCAGGCGGCGTCGTGCTCACCTTCGCGAAGACGTGAAGGTGGTGGTCATGTGCGGTCGGAAACGGCTTCACGCCGATCACCTCGACCGGGCCCAGCCCGACCGTGGCGGCGGCGGCGGCGCCCGCCCTCTCCTCGGCGGCCTCCCGGCGCCCCTTCCAGGCGACCAGCACCCCGCCCGGGCGCAGCAGCGGCGCCGCATACTCGACGAGCACGGCCAGGCCGGCGACGGCGCGGACCGTCACCAGGTCGTAGGCGTCGCGACCCTCGCCATCGGCCCAGGTCTCCGCGCGGGTCGCGACCGCTCGCGCATTGGACACGGTGGCTGCGGCGATCAGGCGCTCGATCACCCGGCACTTGCGCCGCGACGCCTCGAGCAGGTCGATCCACGCCGCCGGCAGCGCGATGGCCAGCGGAAGACCCGGAAACCCGGCGCCGGAGCCGACGTCCACGATCCGGCGGGCGGCGCGGACGCTCTCGAGCTCCAGCGCCGCGAGGGCGGCGGCCACGTGCCGATCGGCGATCTCGACCGGATCCCGCACCGCGGTGGGCGCGTGCGGCTCGGCGGCGAGCGCCGCGATCAGGGCCCGCAGCCGCTCCAGCTCGAGGCCACCTAGCCCGAAGCGCCGCCCGCTGGCGGCGAGCGACCGCTCGACGCCGGATCGCTCAGCGATCCAGGACCCCCGTTTCACGTCAAACGGTGCCCGCGGCGCGGCAGCTCGTCGCAGCCTGTCAGCCGCTCGGGGCGACGGGACTCACTACGAGCCGCCGGTCGGGCTCGTCGCCCTCGCTGTAGGTCTCCACGTCCGTGCGTTCCTTGAGGTACTCGTGGACGGTCTTGCGCTCGTACGCTCCCATCGGCTCGAGCTCGACCGGCCGACCGAACGAGAGCGCGTCCTCGGCGGCTCGGTCCGCCGCCCTGCGCAGCTGAGCCTCGCGTCGTTCACGGTAGCCCGCGGCGTCGACCACGACTCGCTTGCGCTCGGCGTCGCCACGGAAGGCGCTGCGTCCGGCCAGGTACTGCACTGCGTCGATCGTCGAGCCGTGACGGCCGATCAGGAGGCCGAGGTCCTCGCCATTGACCGTCGCGCGGATCTCGTCCGCCGTCTCCTCCGTGTCCACGCTCGCGCGAAGACCGAGTCCGCCGACGACCCGGCCAACGAGCTGGCGGACGCGTTCAGCGGGTTCGTCGGGCAGCGTCGCCGAGCGCACCCGCCACGCGTCGACGTCCGCCTCCGCCCGCACGCGTGCCGGGATCTCCGCGCCGGCGTCGTCCTCGGTGAGGATCTCGAAGCGCACGTCCTCCGCGTCGATTCCGGGGAAGCGACGCTCGAGCGCCTTGACCGCCGCCCACTTCGCCTCTCCGAGTGTCGCCCCCTCGGCCTCCGCCAGGCGGTCGGCCATCATCTGCGTCGGCCGGAGCGCTTCTTCTTCTTGCGCGGGGAGGGAGGCGGGGGAGCCTTGCGGGGGCCGCCGTTCCCGGAAGCGGCGGCGACCGTTGCCGTCGCCCTGCGACCGGGCTTTCCATCGCCCGCGCCGTCGTCGACGAGGGCCGCCTGCGTCGCCGGCTTGCCGTGAGCAGGCTTGGCGGCGGCACCGTCGCCGTCCTTCGTCTCGAACGGCTCGGGCTTGGGGTAGAGCTTCTTCACGACCAGCTGCTGCCCGACGGTCCAGATGTTCGTGGTGATCCAGTACACGATCAGGCCGGCGGGGAAGTTGAGGATGAAGAGGACGAACACGAACGGCAGCGCCAGGAAGATCCGGCGCTGGGTCTTGTCCGCGCTCACAAGCGTCACGAGGCTCGCGCCGAGCTGGGTGGCGATGTAGAGGACGATCAGCGTGACCAGCACCGCGCCGGTCGCCTCGGAGCCGAGGTCGGGAATGAAGAGGAAGGGCTCGCCCTCGATCTCCGGGTCGTTCCGGAGCAGGTCGAACAGCGCGATGAAGAACGGGATCTGGAGGAGCAGCGGGAGGCATGAGCTGAGCGGGTTGACCTGGTGCTCCTGGTAGAGCTTCATCACCTCCTGCTGCATGCGCTGCTTGTCGGCCTTGTAGCGCTCCTGGATCCGCTTCATCTCCGGCTGGAGGCGCTGCATCTCCTGCATCCCCTTCACGCCCTTGAAGGTGAGCGGCAGAATCGCCACTCGGATCGCGACGGTCATCGCGATGATCGACAGCCCCCAGCCGAAGCCGACCTGATCGTGGAAGAACTGGAGGATCGCGTCGCATGCGTCGATCAGGAACTGCGGTGCGAGGGCGATTGGAGTCATGGCGTGTGAGAGGCGGCTCCGCGCCGGTAAAAGAGCCGCTGGTCCTCGGGGTAGTCGAACCCGCCGCGGCTCAGCGGGTTGCACCGCAGGAGCCGCCAGGCCGCGAGGACGCTCCCCCTAAGTATGCCGAAGCGCTCGATCGACCGCACCGCATAGTCCGAGCAGGTCGGGTAGTACCGGCATCGCGGTGCGAGTACCGGCGACATGAACCGCTGGTAGAGCCGGATCGGCGCGGTGACCAGCATCCGTACGAGGCTACTCATGCTCGTCGCCGGTGGTGCCGAGGCCGGCCTCCGCGATCAGCTCACGCAGCGCCCGCTCGATCCCGGGCTCACCGCGATCGCGCGCGAGCGACCCCGCGTCAGGGCGCGCCACCAGCACGAAGTCGAAGTCCCGCGGTAGCCTCGGCGAGACCACGCTGAACGCCTCGCGCAGCAGCCGCTTCACGCGGTTGCGCTCGACCGCACCGCCGACCTTGCGCCCGACCGCGACGCCCAGGCGCGGATCATCCCCGCCCTCGGCGCGTGGGAACGCGTACATCACGAGGTAGCGGTTGGCGTGCGAGCGCCCGTGACGGTAGACGCGGTCGAAGTCCGCGCTTCGCCTGAGCCGTCCGCCAGCCGGCCGGCCGCTGCGGGCCCTCCCGGCCCGCCGCTGGTGGCCGGTCATGGTCAGATGGTTGATCCCACGGCCGCGGGGGCCCGCGCGGGCGGGGTCGTGAGACCAGCCATCTAGGGGGTCAACCGGTGGCGGCCCTTCGCCCGCTTGCGCCTAAGCATGCGGCGGCCCGAGCGGGTACGCGAGCGCGCGCGAAACCCATGCGTACGGGCACGCTTGCGCTTCTTCGGCTGGTAGGTGCGCTTCATCGAGTCAAGCCGCGGCTGAGAGGCCCAGGATGCCGAGTATAGGGCTGGCCCGAGCCTGCTCGGGATGCATCCCCGAGCGGAAGTGTGGGCCGATACACGACCTCGCGCGCGGGCGTCGCACCCTAGTCGCAGCCCGGATTGCTTTCTCCGCGAATTGCGCGCACGTCCTTTGCGGCGTGGCGCATGGTGGCGAGGAGGGCGCAACGGCGGTTGTACACTCGGCGCGCCGACGGGCCGTGAGCTTCGGGGCGGCCCCTCCCTCTCAATGATTCGCGACACACCGGTGGAGGCTGGTCGCTTGCGCATGCCCCCAGACGAGCTCCAGGAACGCTGGCGCGAGATCCAGGCGGAGCTCCGGAGCTCGGTGACCGGCCTCACGTTTCACCTCTGGCTTGAATCGCTGCAGGTCGCCGGGCGCGACCGCGACACGATCTACGTCCAGGCGCCGCGCCACACACGCACGCTCGTCCAGGAACGCTACGCGCCGCTGCTGCGCGAGGCCGCCGCCCGAGTCTTCGGTGCTCCCGTGGCGGTCAGCGTCGTGGCCGACGATTGGTCACCGTCGTCTCCACCCCCGACGGCCAGGGGGGCGACCGCGGGTGCGCTCCGAGCGCCGGCGCTGAACCCGAAGTACACCTTCGACCAGTTCGTGATCGGCGACGGAAACCGGTTGGCGCACGCCGCGGCACTGGCGGTGGCAGAGCAGCCTGCGCAGGCCTACAACCCGCTCTTCCTCCACGGCTCGCCGGGTCTTGGCAAGACGCATCTGCTTCACGCGATCGGCAACTACCTGCGCCGCTTCGGAGGCACGATCGTCGCTCGCTACGCCACGTCGGACGAGTTCACGACAGCGTTCGTCACGGCCGTCCGCGGCGGGAGCGTCGAGCAGTTCAGGGAGTCGTTTCGCGACGTCGACGTGCTGCTGATCGACGACGTCCAGTTTCTCGCCGACAAGGTGCGGACGCAGGAGGAGTTCTTTCACACGTTCAACGCCCTGTACGAGACGGGGTGCCAGCTCGTGGTGTCAAGCGATCGTCCGCCACCCGAGATGGGAGCGCTCGAGCGTCGCCTCGTGGAGCGCTTCGCATCCGGGCTCGTGGCCTCGATCGAGCCGCCGTCCGTCGATGTCCGGCTCGCGATTCTGCGCAAGCGCACGGCACTCGATGGCGTTGCGGGATTCGACGACGCGACCCTACGAGAGGTTGCAGAGCAGGTTTCGTCGAGCGTTCGCGCGCTCGAGGGCGCGTTGATCCGACTTGTCGCCCACGCTTCTCTCCATGGCGAGCGCCCGTCGCCGGCCCTTGCGAGCAGACTCCTGGGTGGCTCACACCCACAGCGGCGTACCGGCAAAACGACGGTGGCCGAGATCCAGTCCCTGACCGCCTCAGCGTTCGGAATCAACCTTCAGGTACTCACCGATCACGATCGGCGACCATCGAACGCATTCGCACGCCAGGTGGCGATGTACCTGACGCGCGAGCTCACCGGCGCCAGCCTGCCCACCATCGGCGCCGAGTTCGGCGGTCGCAACCACTCGACCGTCCTCCATGCTCACCGCAGAATCACGCGCGAGCTCGACGAAGGGTCCGATGCAGCCCGGACGATCCTCGAGTTGCGCCGTCGCCTCGAATCGTTAGCTCCCGACCGATCCAAGTGAGACCATTGACAGGCGGTCCACAAGGCGCCCCACATCCTCCCGACGCTTGAATGAGGGCAATGAGCCACTTCATCGACATATCCACATCACCTACCAGCACTGGTTTTCATTTATGAAGGTTTCCGTCTCGAGAGATCGGTTGCTGGCACAGTTGGGCATCGTTGCCCGGGCGGCATCGACGAGAAGTGCCGTGCAGACGTTGGCAGGGGTCATGTTCCACGCGGAGGATACGGGCGTGGAGCTGCGTGCGACCGACATGGAGATGGCGATCCGAGTCCCGCTTGAAGGGAACGTGGAGCGACCCGGCACGGTGGTCCTTCCCGCCCGTCTCCTCGTCGAGGTCGTCCGCTCACTGGCCGGCGACGAGCTCGTGCTCGAGCATCGAAGCGCCGAGGACGATGTCCGGGTCGTAGCGGGATCGGCGGACTTTCAACTTCGCGTCCTACCCCTCGATGACTTTCCTCGCCTACCTGAGGCACCGTCCGGTGAGCACAGCGTTGCGCTTGCTGCCCGGGCGTTCATCGAGACGGCGGAGCGCGTTTCCCGCTCCGCGTCGCGCGACGAGACTCGGCCACACCTCACCGGCGTGCTCGTCTCAGCGGCGGGCACGGAGCTCCGAATGGTCGCGACTGACTCTTATCGGCTGAGCGTCAAGGAGACGGAACTCGATCAACCGGTCGAGTCCGAGCTGGAGGTCAACGTGCCGGCTCGGGCACTCCAAGAGCTGAGCCGTATCGCCGCCGCGGCGACCGGCGACATCGAGATCTGGCATCAGGCCAACCAGGTGATCTTTCGCGTCGACGGGGTCACGCTCTCGTCTCGCCTCGTAGAAGGTCGCTTCCCGAACTATCGGCAGCTGCTTCCGGAGTCCTACGAGCACGAGTTGCGGCTCAGCCGCGCGGAGGTCCTCGAGGTGGTGCGCCGGATCGGGTTACTCGCTCAGAAGAACTCGCCGCTTCGGCTGGCGTTCGCGGAAGGCGCCGTGGAGGTGTCGGCGCAGACGCCGGACATCGGCCGCGCCAGCGAGTCCCTGCCGATTCCGTTCAAAGGCGAACCACTGGAGATCGGGTTCAACGCCGAGTTCCTGCGCGATGGGCTAGACAGCGCGGAGGCGGACGAGCTGGTCCTCAAGCTAATCAGTCCGCTCCGCCCGGGATTGATTGAGTCGGGCGACGGTAGTGGCTTCACGTACCTCGTGATGCCGATCCGCCTGAACGTGTGATGCGTGTCGCGCACGTCACGCTGCGCGACTTTCGTAACTGCGAGCGCGGCGCGCTCGAGCTGTCGGACGGGCTGACAATTGCCTGTGGGCCCAACGGGGCGGGGAAGACGAACCTCCTCGAGGCGATCTACTTCGGGTTGACGGCACGGTCCTGTCGGACGAGCAACGAGCGCGAGGTGGTGAGGCATGGGGGCGGACCGGCGCGGGTGGCGGTCACCACGATTCGTGAGGGCGAGCGCTACCTCATCGAGACGGCGCTCGACCTGAACGAGGGAAAGCGCATCCGAGTGAACGGCTCGCCGGCGGGCGGACCAGCCTCGCTTGAGACCCGCCCGCCGGCGAGCGTCTTCATCCCGGAGCGCCTCGAGCTCGTGAAGGGCGCTCCCGCACACCGCCGCGCTCACCTGGATCGCTTCATCGCGGCGGCCTGGCCGGCGCGGGCGGAGGCGCGGGCGGCCTACAGCCGGACGCTCGGGCAGCGCAACGCTCTCCTGGCGCGCGCGCGCTCCGGCAGCGGGTCAGCCGCACAGCTCGACGCGTGGGACGAACGGCTCGGGAGCGACGGCGCCGCCCTGATGGAGGATCGTGCAGGGGCCGTTGAGCAGCTCGAGCCATGCTTCGCCGCGCGCGCCGTGGAGCTCGGCCTCCCGGAGCCCGCGGCCATTCGCTACCGGCCGCGCTCGCGCGCGCACGACGCCGCGGCGTTGACCGCTGAGCTTGCCGCGCGCCGGGCCCAGGACCTGGAGCGGGGGTTCACCACGCACGGGCCGCACCGCGACGATCTGGTACTGACCCACGACGGCCGCGCTCTGCGGTCCTTCGGGTCCCAGGGCCAGCAGCGGCTGAGCGTCCTCGCCCTGCTGTTCGCCGAACGCGACGTGCTCACCGAGCATGGACGCGAGCCGCTGATGCTCTTGGACGACGTCATGTCCGAGCTCGACGCGACGCGGCGCGCCCGATTGGTGCAGGCGATCCTCGCGGGCGGGCAGACGTTGGTCACCGCGGCGGATACGGACCACCTGCCGGGGGCCGTCGCCCCCGGCGTCGCGATCCTGGAGGTCGATGCCGGCGAGGTCCACGCCGCCCCGCGCGCCGTCGCCGCGTGAGGAGGCTTGGCCCGCGCCCGTTCGGACCGGCCCTCGAGCGGGTTCTGCACGCCACGACGCCCGCCACGACGCTCGCCGCCGTGCAGCGGCACTGGCCCGCGACCGCGGGAGCGCGCGTGGCCGCCGAGGCTGAGCCGATTCGCGAACGCGACGGCGAGGTCACCGTCGCCTGCCGGTCCGCCGTCTGGGCGAACGAGCTCGACCTGCTCGCGTCCGACCTCGTGGACCGGCTCAACGAGGCCCTCGACTCGGCGTCCGGGCGCCGGCCCGTGCGGCGGTTGCGGTTCGTGACGCGCTCCGATCCGTCGCCTCGGTGAGGCCAGCACGATCCGCGGTCGCGTCGCGCTCGTTTGTCACGATTTGCGGGTATTTTCGCGTGTTATGTAACGCTTTCCCGCGCCTTGGTTTGGTATCCTTGACATCAGTCGATTCGACTGCTCCGGCACGTGCCGCCTACTCGCGCCGCCGGGGCTTCTACATGTAGGGCTACGGAAGGAACGGCTTGGCGAAGCGAGCCACGAAGAAGACCGGCGGCCAGGACTACGGCGCCCAGCAGATCACGGTCCTCAAGGGCCTCGAGGCCGTGCGCAAGCGGCCCGGCATGTACATCGGGTCGACCGGCACGCGCGGGCTGCACCACCTCATCTACGAGGTCATGGACAACTCGGTCGACGAGGCACTCGCCGGCGAGTGCGATCACGTCGAGATCACGATCCGCCCCGACGACAGCGTCACCGTGACCGACGACGGGCGCGGGATCCCGGTGGACATGCACGAGAAGGAGGGCCGCCCCGCCGCCGAAGTGGTCCTCACCACCCTCCACGCGGGCGGGAAATTCGGCGAGGGCGGCGGCTACAAGGTCTCCGGAGGGCTGCACGGGGTCGGCGTCTCGGTCGTCAACGCGCTCTCCGAGGAGCTGCACCTGACCGTGTGGCGCGACGGGTACGAGTGGACGCAGTCCTACGAGCGCGGGCTGCCTCAGGGCGAGCTCGAGCGCGGCCCGGCCACCGATCGCCGCGGCACGTCGGTCACCTTCCGGCCGGACCTCGAGATCTTCGAGCAGGTCGACTATGACCGTACGGTGCTGGAGCAGCGCTTCCGCGAGATGGCGTTCCTCACGCGCGGCCTGCGGATCGACTTCAACGACGAGCGCGGCGAGGGCTTCTCCGAGAGCTTCCGCTACGAGGGCGGGATCCGCGACTTCGTCCGCTATCTCCACTCCCAGGGCTCGCGCGAGCCGCTGCATAAGAAGGTGGTCTTCCTCGAGGACTCGAGCGAGGTCGGCGAGGTCGAGGTCGCGATGCAGTGGAACTCCTCCTACCAGGAGGCCCTGCTCTCGTTCGCCAACAACATCAACACCCACGAGGGTGGATCGCACCTCTCCGGCTTTCGATCGGCGCTGACGCGGACCGTCAACAACTACGCCCGTCAGAAGGGCCTTCTGAAGGAGAAGGAGGACAACCTCCAGGGCGAGGACGTGCGCGAGGGGCTCACGGCGATCATCTCGGTCAAGGTCGCCGACCCCCAGTTCGAGGGCCAGACCAAGACCAAGCTCGGCAACCCGCCGGTCGAGGGCTTCGTGCAGACCGCCGTCAACCGCGGCCTCGCCGAGTTCCTCGAGGAGAACCCGGGCGAGGCGCGGCAGGTCATCATGAAGGCGGTCCAGGCGTCGCGAGCGCGGGAGGCCGCGCGCAAGGCCCGCGACCTGACGCGCCGCAAGTCGGCGCTCGAGAACTCGACGCTGCCCGGAAAGCTCGCCGACTGTTCGGTCCGGGACCCGGCGCTGGCCGAGCTGTTCGTGGTCGAGGGCGACTCCGCCGGCGGCTCGGCCAAACAGGGCCGCGACCGCAACACGCAGGCGGTGCTCCCGCTGCGCGGCAAGATCATCAACGCCGAGAAGAACCGCATCGACAAGGTGCTCTCCAACCAGGAGATCCAGGCGCTGATCACCGCCGTCGGCACCGGCATCCGCGAGGAGTTCGACCTCGGGAAGGCGCGCTACCACAAGGTGATCGTCATGTGCGACGCCGACGTCGACGGCGCCCACATCCGGACCCTGGTGCTCACCTTCATCTACCGGGAGATGCCGGAGCTGATCGAGGCGGGCTACGTCTACCTCGCCAAGCCGCCGCTCTACAAGGTGACCAACGGTAAGCGCGAGCTCTACATCGAGAAGGAATCGGAGCTCGAGGAGGTCCTGTTGCGCGACAAGCTCGAGCGCATGGCCGTCGTCGACGGGACGGCCACCGAGTTCAAGCTCACCCATCCCCGCTGGCAGAAGTTCGGCCGGCTGCTCAAGCAGTACGAGGGCTGGGCCTCGGCGCTGAGAGCGGAGTTCGGCAACGACACGATCACCTTCCTCGAGGAGTCGCAGATCCTCGACCAGGGACTCACCGACGCGGACGACGTTGCGAAGCTCGTGGCGCGCGCCGACCCCGAGACCGAGCCGTATGAGACCGAGCTGCTGTCCGAGGACCCGGTCGACCTCGTGGTTCGCAGCGTTGAGCGCAAGACGGGATCGGCGACCACGCATCGGCTCCGGCGCGCGATGTTCGACCGTGACGAGTACCGCGGCTTCGTTCGGGTGCACGGGGAGTTGGAGCGGCTCGCCGGCCGGCCGCCGTTCTCGGTCTCGCTCGGCAAGCGCGAGGCTGAGGCGCTGTCGTTCGAGGAGCTTCGGCGGTGCGTGGTGGACGTGGCGCGAGAGGGGGTGCCGCTCCAGCGCTTCAAGGGGCTCGGCGAGATGAACGCCGACCAGCTTTATGAGACGACGATGGACGCCGAGCAGCGCACCTTGCGCCAGGTCACGATCGAGGACGCGAGCGTGACCGACCAGATCTTCTCGATGCTGATGGGCGACAAGGTCGAGCCCCGCCGCGCCTTCATCGAGTCCAACGCCCGCGACGTGGCGAACCTGGATGTCTGAGGCTGCAAACCGTCGTCAGGCTGCGTCATCGGTCGCTCGCGTGCAAAGCACGCGTCGCTTCCTGCTTCCTCGCCTGACTCGGCTTTCGCACAGAATCCAGGCTCGCGGGGTTGACGCCGGTTCGCTGAACGGGAGGCAAAGCTAGGTGTCCGTCGATCGCCTGAGCGGCGGCGCCGTCGAGGAGCGGCTGCTCGAGGACGAGATGCGCTCCTCGTACCTCGATTACGCGATGAGCGTGATCGTGGGGAGGGCGCTGCCGGACGTCAGGGACGGGCTGAAGCCCGTGCACCGCAGGGTGCTGTACACGATGCACGAGAACGGCCTCCAGCCCAACAGGCCGTTCAGGAAGGCCGCCGCGACGATCGGCGACGTGATGGGTCGCTATCACCCGCACGGGGACAGCGCGATCTACGACGCGCTCGTGCGGCTGGCGCAGGGCTTCGCAATGCGCTACCCGCTGGTCGATCCGCAGGGCAACTTCGGCTCGATCGACAACGATCCACCGGCGGCGTATCGCTACACCGAGGCCCGACTTGCGCGGCTCGCGACCGAGCTCGTGCGCGATATCGACGCGGACACCGTCGACTTCGCGGCGAACTACGACGAGTCGCGGCAGGAGCCGGTCGTCCTGCCGGCCCGCTTCCCGAACCTGCTCGTGAACGGCTCGGCGGGCATCGCCGTGGGGATGGCCACGAACATCCCGCCGCACAACCTCCGCGAGACGATCGACGCGGTCACCGCCTTCATCGACGACCCCGACATCGACGCCGGCGGGTTGATGCGCCACGTGAAGGGCCCGGACTTCCCGACCGGCGGGATCATCGTCGGCCGCCAGGGGATCCGCGACGCCTACGAGACCGGTCGCGGCCGGATCGTCGTCCGCGCCCGCGCGCACATCGAGCCGCTGCGCAAGGGCAAGGAGGCGATCATCGTCACCGAGATGCCCTACCAGGTGTCGAAGGGCGACGGCCGCAATGACGGAAGCGGCCTGATAAAGCGCATCGCCGAGGTCGTCAACGACCGCAAGGTGCCGGAGGTCTCGGACCTCCGCGACGAGTCCGACAGGTCCGGCATCCGGATCGTGATCGAGCTCAAGCGCGACGCGATCCCCAAGGTCGCGCTCAACAAGCTCTACAAGCACACCTCGATGCAAACGACGTTCGGCGTGAACATGGTCGCCCTCGTCGACCAGGTCCCGCGAACGCTCGGGCTGCTCCCGCTCGTCAAGAACTACGTCGACCACCAGCGCGAGGTCGTGGTCCGCCGGACCAAGCACGAGCTGCGCCGCGCCGAGGCACGGGCCCACATCCTCGAAGGGCTGCTGATCGCGCTCTCGGAACTTGACGCGGTGATCGAGCTGATCCGGGCCTCTCCCGACCCCGACGCCGCCCGCGCGGGCCTGATCGACCGCTTCGAGCTCTCCCGCGAGCAGGCGCAGGCGATCCTCGACCTCCGCCTCCAGCGGCTCACCGCGCTCGAGGCGGACAAGATTCGCAAGGAGCACGCCGACCTCGTCGAGCGGATCAAGGAGCTGCGCGAGATCCTCGGCGACGAGTCGCGCGTCCTCGGGGTGATCAAGGAGGAGCTCCACGAGGTCAGGGAGAGCTACGGCGACGAGCGCCGCACCGAGATCACCCACTCGGAGGACGACCTCGACATAGAGGATCTGATCGCCGACCAGCAGATGGTCATCTCGATCACGCGCTCGGGGTACATCAAGTCGCTGCCGCTCGCCACCTACCGCCAGCAGAAGCGTGGCGGCGTCGGCGTGCTCGGAATGGACATGAAGGACGAGGACTACATCGAGCACCTGTTCGTGAGCTCGACGCACGACTACCTCCTGTTCTTCACGAACCGCGGGAAGGTCTACCGGCAGAAGGTCTACGACCTGCCCGAGGCGTCGCGCACCTCGAAGGGACGCGCGCTCGTCAACGTGCTCCCGCTGCGCGAGGGCGAGTTCGTCCGGGCCGTCCTCGCCACCCGCGACTTCTCCGAGGGCAGGTACCTCGTCTTCGCGACCCGGCAGGGGATGGTCAAGAAGACCGAGTTCGCCGACTACAACACGCCGATCAAGGCCGACGGGATTATCGCGATCAAGATCCGGGACGACGACGAGCTGGTCGCGGTCAGGCGGACGAGCGGCGAGGACGACATCATCATGGTCTCCCACTCCGGGCACGCGTCGCGCTTCAACGAGTCACAGGCGCGCGCGATGGGCCGTGACACGAGCGGCGTTCGTGGGATGAACGTCTCCCGCGGGGACAACCACGTCCTGGCGATGGGCATCGCGCGCGACGACACCGAGCTCCTGGTGGTCACCGAGAACGGTTACGGCAAGCGCACCGCGATCTCGGAGTACCCGGTGAAGGGACGCGGGACGATGGGCGTCCAGACGATCAGGCTCACCGAGAAGAAGGGGGGCCTGGCCGGCGCGCTGATCGTGCGCGAGCATCAGGAGCTCGTCTTCATCTCGCGCGAGGGGATGGTCCAGCGCACCGGGGTCAAGGGGATCTCGCGCTACGGGCGCGCCTCGCAGGGCGTCCGGGTCATGAACCTCCGTGCTGGCGACGCCGTGAGCGCGGTCGCGCTCGTGGTCGAATCGACCGACACGGCGGCGCAGGTGAGGGCCGTTGCGGCGGAGGAGCCGGCCGAAGGCGAGCCGGCCATGGAGGAGCCGGTAGCGGACGAGGACGAGCCGGACGAGCCCGATGAGCCGGACGCCTGATCCGCCGGGGAGCGAGCTGCTCACCACGGCCGCGCCGTCTGCTTACATACGGCTCACCAGGGAAAGGAGGTGGTCCTAGCTTGATTCACAGATTTGTCGGGACCCTGGAGGTGGCCGGCCGCTAGGTCGGAGCTGGGCCCGCTTGGCGGAGTCCATTCCGGGCACCGTCGGCGAGACAGGCCGGGAGTCGTCCCTCCGGCCCCACGCGATTGCGTGGCAGAGCGTCTCGTCGACCGAGTCCAGCAGTTCAACCGCGAAGGGCGCCTGAGGGCGCCCTTCGTCGTTCTTCAAGGCGTCCGCGGGGCGGCGTCCGCGCGCCTACGCCGCCAGCGGCAGGTACTGCTCCCAGACCGGTGGGATCGCCGAAGCGGCCACGTGGACGAAGATCGTCGGGCCGGGAGGGCTCGGATGGGTCAGCGGGTGCATCTCCGCCTGGCGCGGCAGCCGGTCCCCCTTGCGACGGTTGCAGGGCGCGCAACTGGTCACGATGTTGTCCCACGCGGACGAGCCGCCCTTCGAGCGCGGGATCACGTGATCGACGGTGAGCTTTCCTCGCTCGCGGCCGCAGTACTGACACGTCCAGCGGTCGCGCGCGAAGATCGCGCGGCGCGTGATCTTGCGGCTGTGCGCGTCGCGCGGGATCCGCACGTAGGTCACGAGGCGGATCACCACCGGCCGCGGGATGGTCAGGCTTTCCGCGTGAAGGCGCCAGCCGCCCTCCTCGAGGATCTCGGCGCGCTGCTTCAGGAAGAGCACCGTGGCTCGCCTGACCGTGCAAACGTTGATCGGCTCGTACGAGGCGTTGAGGACCAGCACCCGGCCACTCGTCCCGCCGCGCCGCCGCTCGGGTGCCCCGGGCAGCACGGCGCCGGCTGGGACTGGGTCCCGGCCCTCCAAGGCTTCCGGAGTGGCGGTCGCGGCCACGGCTGCGCGCCAGTGTAGCGGCGCGTCCTGCGGCTTCGGCCGGCCGGAATCGGCGATTCAGCCGGCCGGATACGAGCCGAGCACGCGGAGCGTCTCGACCCGTCGCCCGAGCGCCTCGAGGGCGTCGCGAACCGCACCGTCGGACACCGCCCCGTCGAGATCGGCGAAGAACATGTAGTGCCCGAGCCGCACGCGGCGGGGGCGGCTCTCGATCTTCGTCAGGTTGACGCCGCGCCGGGCGAGCTCGGAGAGGACGCCGACGAGCGCACCCGGCGAGTCGTCGTCGAAGCCCCAAAAGACGACCGACGTCTTGGTGGGCGCGTCGATCGGAGCGAGCGGAGACTCGCCGGCGGGGCCGATCGGAGCGAGCCAGACGAAGCGGGTGAGGTTGTCCGATCGGTCCTCGACATGCTCGGCGAGGACCTCGCAGCCGTAGCGCTCCGCGGACAGGCGGGAGCCGATGGCCGCCCACGGCTCGTCCGCCGCGGACACGAGCCGAACCGCCTCGGCGGTCGAGGTGGCGGCCACGCGCTGGGCGTGCGCGAGCCGTTCCGCCAGAAAGCGACGGCACTGCGACATCGCCTGCGGGTGCGACACGACGCGAGTGACGGCGTCGAGCGAGTCGGCCCGCGTCGCGATCAGGCAGTGATGGATCGGCCATGTGACCTGCGCCTCGATGCGCACGTCGGGCGCGTCGCCCGCGAGCGTGTCGAGCGTGGCACGCACCGATCCCTCGAGCGCGTTCTCGATCGGGACGACGGCCCTGTCGACGTCGCCCGCCTGCACGGCCATGACCGCCTCGCGGACGGTGGCCAGCGGGACCTGTTCGGCGTCGCCCCGGATCGACGCCCGCAGCGCCTCCTCGGTGAAGGTGCCGGCCGGGCCGAGGAAGGCGACCCTCACGACGGCGGGCGAGCCGGATCCGCGGCCCGGCTCAGGCGCTTTGGCGGGCGTCGTGCGCCCGTACGACGCCGGTGTCCGGCGCGCCCTGCGGGTGGGAGCCGAGCGCGCTCGTGACCGCCTCGTGCTCCTCGGGCGACAGCTGCACCTCCGACTCGCCCTCGTGCACCTGCTTGACGTAGATGCGCGCCTGGTCGCGATGGGAGATCGAGGAGATGACGACGCCCGAGCGGTGCGAGTCGAGCAGCGCGAGCGAGCTCGACTGCTGCCCGGACATCTCGCCGTAGGCGTCGTAGCGGATCACCGCGCGATGCGCCACGCATCCGGCGATGCGCGCGTCCTGGGCGATCGACCGCTGGTCGAGGCCGCTGAGCGAGTCCTCGACCCAGTCGCGCAGCTCGACGAACCCGTTCTCGAGTCGCTCGGCGTGCGCCACGAGGTCCCGGCGCTCGTGCCCGCCGAGCACCGTCGACTGGGCGGCACGCAGGCGGCGGGCCTTGACCGCGACCACCACCGCCAGGACGAGCGCGACGAGTGCGACGGCGCCGGCGGCGAGGGCTACGGCGCCGACCGTGGTGGTGAGCTCGTCGAGCGGCACGGCCTCAGCCTAGATGGTTGATTCCACGGCAGCCGCCGTCATTCGGTGAACAGCACCGTGAAGGCGCCCTCGTTGTTGTCGGCGACCTTCTCGCCGGGGACGGGCTCGATGCTCACCGTGATGTCGAGCTCCTCCCCGGTTGGCGGGGCTTCCTCGAGCGGCAGGCTGACGGTCTCGGTCGCGCCGGCGGCGATCGTGTCGAGCGAGCCCTCGAGCTCGATCGGGGCGCCGCTCCCCTCGATCGTGGCGGTCACGATCACGTCCGACTCGTCGTTGTCGCCCTGGTTCTGTACCTGGACGTCGAGCGCGAGGTCCTGTCCGAGGGCGACCTCGGTCGGCGCGCCCTCGACGAGCGCCTCGCCGGAGGGCTGAGCGGTGACCTCGCCGAGCCCGGTGCCGTGCAGGCCGGGACTTGCCTTCTGGTCCTCGTCCGCGCCGTCGGTGCGGATCTGGTCCACGGCCTCGCTCACGGTGGTGGGGTCGAGCAGCCCGATCTCGGGGAGGAACTGGCTGTCGGGCAGCTCGTCGACCTCGGCCTCGAGGTCCTGCTCGGCGAGCGCATCCTCGATGCGCGGCTTCGCCTGCTGTGAGTAGATCACGTCGCTCGCGAGGAAGCTCTGCAGGTCGGCGGCGATCGCCTCGATCGCCTCGTCCTGCTGCTCGTCGCCGAGCGCGCCGGGGATCCCCTCGGCGATCCCGCTCAGCCCGTCGCGCCGGCGCTCGAGGGTCTGGACGACCAGGTCCTGCGCGCCCGTGAGCTCGTCGGGCGGGTTCGCCGACTCGGCGCGCTCGACGAGCCGCTGCGCGTCCACGCTGAGGCCGTTGAGGGTGTTCTGCACGTCGACGGCGCCGAGGTCGCCCGGGTCCTCGAGCAGCTCGAACAGCGCCTCGCTCTCCTGGCCCGACTCGGCGATCACCGACGAGACCTCCTGGACGTAGTCCTCGAATGTCCGTTCCTCGCGCGCATCGAGACAGCCGCGGACCAGGAGCGCGGCGAGGATCACTACCAGGATCCCCCCGCCGATCCCGACGGCCCGCCGCCGGGCGACGGTCTGACGATCGGTGCCCGGGCCGCCTCGAGGCCGCCGCGACCCCCCTGGCGGTCGCCCCCCCGAGCCACTCCCCGGCTCCGCCGCGGAACCGCCACGCGGCGGGCGCTCGCGCCCGCCAGCCGCGCCCGATGGGTTGTCGCGTTCGTCGAAGAAGGACACGCATCCGTCCGGCGGGGATCCGAGGCGACCTGCCCACGGGACCTCGACAACGTAGCGGCAGGTCCGGCGGCGGAGACCGCTCGCTGCCATCATCGATCGTTGCAGCGACGCCCGGGCGGCAGGGAGCGGACGCCGCGAGCCGAACCCGAGACCCATCACCACGCCAGCGATCGACTCCCACAGCCCCACTGAGCGTCGCGCCCGCGAGCCGCTCACCGTCGCGGTCGGGGCTGAGGATCGCGTGCTCGACCGCTACCGGCTCGAGCGGCGGTTGGGGCGCGGCGGCCACGGAACCGTCTGGGAGGCGCTCGACGAGCGCCTCGAGCGACTGGTCGCGGTCAAGGCGATCCCCCATGGCGACGGCAGCCTCGGCCCGCGTGCCGAGCGCGAGGGGCGCGTGGCCGCGCGGCTCTCCCACCCGGGGATCGTGGCCCTGTACGAGCTCGGCTCGGACGACGAGGCCACCTACCTTGTCTCGGAGCTCGTCCGCGGCCGTACGATGGCCGAGCTCGCTTCGGCGGGCGCGCTGTCCGACCGCGACGTCTGCGGGATCGGAATCGCGCTCTGCTCCGCGCTCGCGTACGCCCACGCCCAGGGCGTGATCCACCGCGATGTGAAGCCCCAGAACGTGATCGTGGTCGCCGAGCCGGCGGTCGGGGCCGGCTTCGCGAAGCTGACCGACTTCGGCGTCGCCCACGTCGCGGGCGAGGAGGCGCTGACGCGGACCGGAGACGTCGTGGGAACGTTCGCGTACATGGCGCCCGAGCAGGCAGAGGGCGACCGCGTCTCGCCCGCGGCGGACGTCTACTCGCTGGCGCTCACCCTCCACGAGGCCTGGGGCGGCGCCGGCGCGGGGGGCGTACCGGCGGCGCGGCTGGGCGGACGCCCGGTCGTCCCGCTGGGGCGCCTGCGCCGCGACCTACCGCCCGAGCTGTGCCGCGCGGTCGACGCCGCGCTCGACCTGCGCCCCGAGCTCCGGCCGTCGCTGGGGCGGCTCGAGGCCGAGCTTCGCGCCGCCGACCGTGCACTGGCGGAGGAGGGTGGCCTCGTCGAGCCGGCCACCCGGCGGCGCTTCGGGATCCCGAGCGCGGCGGCCTTCGAGCGGCCGCGCCCGAGGCGCGCCCCCGGCTGGTTGCGGCGCACCGGCGCCGGGCTCGCCGCCGGTGCGCTCACCGCCGCCGCGCTGGAGCTGCTCGGGGCGCCGCCCTTTCCGATACCGGCTCTGGGGGTCGCCGCCGGGATGGCCGCGCTGGTTGCGCTGCTGCCGCGCATCGGCTGGATGCTGGCCGCGGGCGCCGTCGTTCTCTGGTTCGCCTCGCCGGTGGCCGGCCTCCAGGGCACCGCGCTGGTACTGGCCGTCGCGCTGGGGCCGGTGCCGCTCCTGCTCCCGCGCGCGGGGCTCCTGTGGTCCGCTCCGGCGCTTGCGCCGCTGCTCGGGGCACTCGGGCTGGCGCCGATGTTCGTGGCCGTCGCGGCGCTCGCCTCGACGGCGTGGCGGCGCGCGGCGCTCGCCGCGCTCGGGCTCGCATGGCTGGCGGCGGCGGAGGTCCTGACCGGCCAGGGGCTGCTCTTCGGGGCGGTTGAGGACACCGCGCGCACCGCGGCCTGGGAGGGCTCCGCGTTGGGGGCGGCGCGAGACGCGGTCTACCCGGCGCTCGCCTCGCCGCTCCCGGTGGTGGCGGGTGCTTGGGCGGCGCTGGCCGTGGGCCTCGGCCTCGTCGTGCGCGGCCGCGCCCTACCGCTCGATCTCGTTGGCGCGATCGCGTGGGCGATCGCGCTCGTCGCGGCGCACGAGTGGCTCGGCCGGCTCCTGGCGAGCGACGTCGCCGGCTCAGACGCGCGCGGGCTCGCCGCCGGAGCCGTCGTGGGCGCTGCGTCATCGGTCGCGGCCGCAGCCGCCGGCGTGCGTGCAAACGCGTGGGATCGGCCCTCCTTTCCGTAGGATGCTCACGAGGCCAACTTCGAAGTGAGCATGCTGAGAAACCTCGAGGCGAAGATCGCCGGAGCGGTCGAGGGCGCGTTCGGACGCGCCTTCAAGTCGCGCGTCCAGCCGGTCGAGCTGGCGCGCAAGCTCGCGAAGGAGATGGACGACAGCAAGGTCGTCTCGGTATCTCACACCTACGTCCCGAACGAGTACGCCGTCTACCTCTCGACGGCCGACAGGGAGCAGTTCCAGAACTACGAGGGCGCGCTCCAAAAGGAGCTGTCGGACTACCTCCTCGAGCACGCTCGGCGAGAGGGCCTCGCGCTCGTCACGCGCCCGCGCGTAGCGCTCGAGACCGACGAGCGCCTGCGGACCGGCGAGTTCGGGATCGGCGCCTGGATGTCCGACGCCGCCGCCGACGAGGCGTCCGGCGCGGGCGCGCCGGACGTGTCAGCCGCCGCCGACCACGGGCACACGATGGTCTACTCGCCGGATCGCGCGCCGCGCAAGCTCGAGACGCCGATGCCCCAGCAGGTGGCGGTCCAGCGCGCGATCCTCGTCGGCGACGGCAAGCGGACGATCGTCTCGGGCGACCGAATGGTCGTCGGGCGCAGTCGCGACTGCGACCTGATGCTCGAGGACCCGAACGTCTCGCGCCGGCACATGGAGCTGCGCCGCGACCGCGCCGGCTGGATCGCCGTGGACCTCGGCTCCACCAATGGCGTGAAGGTCAACGGGCGGAGGATCGAGGGCGAGGCGCCGCTCGAGCCCGGGGACGAGATCGCGGTCGGCGTCTCTCGCCTCACCTTCGAGGTCGAGTAGCCATGACCGATCCAGTCGCCCTCCTGCTCAAGTTCGGCTTCCTCGTGGTGCTCTACCTGTTCCTGTTCTGGGTTGCGCGCAGCGCGCTGCGCGACATGTCCCGCCATAGCGCGGACGACGCCGTGCCGGTGGCCGCCGGCGGTCTCCCCGAGGATCGCGAGCGCCGCCGCGAGCCGGGCATGGACCTGCGCGACGGCATCGAACCGCGGCTGGTCGTCATCGCGGCCATGGGGCACGAGCCCGACACCGCGTTTCAGATCGGCGACAGCGCGACCCTGGGGCGGTCGCACTCGGCCGAGATCAAGGTCGACGACCCGTTCGCGTCCTCCGCCCACGCGCGGATCTTTCCGCGCGGCCAGTTCATGTACATCGAGGACATGGGCTCGACCAACGGCACCTACCTCAACGGTCGTCAGCTACGGCGCCCCGAGCGCCTCAAGGTCGCGGACAGCGTGCGGATCGGCGACACCGAGTACCGCTACCAGGAGTGATGTCCTAGCTCGTGACGCTCACGATCGCCGATCAGGCCGGGCTCACGGACGTCGGCCGCCAACGCAGCTCGAACGAGGACTCGTTCCTCGAGTCCGCGCCCGTGTTCTGCGTCGCCGACGGGATGGGCGGCGCGCGCGCCGGCGAGGTCGCCTCGCGGATCGCGGTCGAGACGCTCGCCGACGGTGACGCCGCCGCCGGCGAGGCCGAGGCTCGCCTCGCCGACACGGCGCGGGCGGCCAACCGTCGCATCTACGAGCTCGCGCAGGAGGACGACTCGCGCGCCGGGATGGGGACGACCTTCACCGCGGTCCTCGTCGATGGGGGCGACGTGGTCACCGGTCACGTCGGCGACAGCCGCCTCTACCGCCTGCGCGACGACGCGCTCGAGCGGTTGACGCGCGACCACTCGCTCGTCGAGGAGCTGGTCCGCCGCGGAGAGCTGGACCCCAAGGAGGCGGAGTCGCACCCTCAGCGGTCGATCATCACGCGGGCGCTCGGACCGGAGCCGGAGGTGGAGGTCGAGACCTTCACCTGCCCCGCCCGTGCCGGCGACGTGTACCTCGTCTGCTCCGACGGGCTCACGTCGATGGTCTCCGAGGAGCGCCTCCGCGACCTCCTGCGCGCGGACGGATCGCTCGAAGAGGCGGCGCACCGGCTCGTCGAGGCGGCGAACGACGCGGGCGGCAAGGACAACATCACGGTCGTCCTCTTTCGCCTCGCCGACGACGGCGGCGCAGCCGCGGCGAGCGGCGACACGCTGTCGGGGCAGGACACTCGGACGGACCTCAGCGCGAGAGAGGTGCGCGCCGCCGCCGAAGCCGACAGCAAGTCAAAGAGCAGAGCAGCCACCACGCGCCGCTCCTCGGGCGGTCGCGCCCGCCGCCG
>JBPCMT010000170.1:0-3188 GCA_051001995.1 Thermoleophilaceae bacterium | reverse complement strand
GGCAGACCGAGGTGCCCGACGTCGTGGGCCTGCCGGAGGGCAAGGCGATCAAGAAGCTCAACGACGCGGGCTTTCGGACCGACTCCGACCGGCAGTTCTCCTCCGAGGTGGCCGAGGGCCTCGTGGTCAGCACGCTCCCGGCGGCGGGCACCGAGCGCACGCGTGGCTCCTCGATCCAGGTGATCGTCTCCGACGGCGCGCGCCAGGTCGAGGTCCCGGGCGTGGTGGGCGAGTCGCGCGACGGCGCGATCGGGACGCTCGAGGCGCAGGGCTTCGACGTCGACGTCGCGGAGGTCGAGTCCGACGCGCCCGCCGACGAGGTCATCGACCAGTCCCCCGGCGGCGGCACCGTGGTGGACGAGGGCGCCACCGTCGAGATCAGCGTGTCGACCGGGCCGCCGGCCAAGCCGGAGGTCGAGATGGTCACCGTGCCCGGAGTCGTCGGCCTCAGCGAGAGCGCCGCGAGCTCGCAGCTCAGCGCGGCCGGGCTCGACGTGGCTACCAGCGACCAGGTCACCGAGGACGAGGGTGAGGACGGCGTCGTGCTCAGCCAGAGCCCCGGCGGCGGCGCCGAGATCGAGGCCGGCACGACCGTCACAATCGTCGTCGGCCGCTTCGAGGCGCCGCCGCAGGAACCGCCCGCCGTCGAGCCGCCGAGCGACAAGCCGCGGCCCGATGGGGAGCCGCCGCCCGAGCCGCCGGCCAACGGGGGCGCGGGGCGCCGGTGAGGATCGCGGTCCTCGCCGGCGGCCGCTCGAGCGAGCACGACATCTCCCGCGCCTCGGCCGCGGCGGTCGCGGCGGGGCTCGAGGCCGCCGGCCACGAGCCGCTGCTGGTCGAGATCGGTCGCGACGGCACCTGGTCGCACGCGGGCGATCCCGTGCTCGTGGAGCCGGCGCGCGGGCTGGTGGGGGCGGACGTCGTGTTCCCGGCGCTCCACGGCCCGTTCGGCGAGGACGGCACCGTCCAGGGGCTGCTCGAGGTCGCCGACGTGCCCTACGTCGGAGCCGGCGTGCTCGCGTCCGCGGTCTGCATGGACAAGGTCACCTTCAAGCAGCTGATGGCGCAGGCCGGCGTGCCCCAGGTCGACTACGTCTCGCTGAGGGAGGCGGACGACCCGGCCGCAGTCGAGCGGCTCGGCTTCCCCGTCTTCGTCAAGCCCGCCCGGCTGGGCTCCTCTGTCGGCATCTCCAAGGTCAGCGAGCCGGAGGGCGTCGCGCCCGCGCTTCGCCACGCCTTCGAGCACGACCCGCTGGTGATCGTCGAGGCGATGGCGGGCGGCCTCGAGGTCGAGTGCTCGGTGATCGGCAACGGCGAGCCGGTGGCGTCCGAGCCCGGGCAGATCGTGATCCACGCCGACTGGTACGACTACGAGGCGAAGTACGAGCCGGGTGGGATGGAGCTTGTCGCCCCGGCGCCGATCCCCGGCGAGTCGCGCGAGCGCGTGCGCGAGCTTGCGCGGCGGGTCTTTCTCGCGGTGGGATGCGCGGGCCTCGCGCGGGTGGACTTCTTCGTCGAGGACGACGGCCGCGTGCTGGTCAACGAGCTCAACACGATCCCCGGCTTCACCGAGACGAGCGTGTTCGCGAAGCTGTTCGAGGCGTCGGGCGTGGGCTATCACGAGCTGCTCGACCGCCTGCTCGGCTACGCGCTCGAGCGCCACGAAGCCGAGCGCCGCTACCGCTTCTGAGGGCTCTCGGGCGGGTGCGCCTACTGCCTGAGCGTCAGTTCGGCGATCTCCGCTCTGCCGCCCTCGGGCAGCGACGTGATCCAGAGCAGGTACTGCGTGAACTCCTCACCGCCCGTGTCGAGGCCGATCGCCTCCTCCTCGCCGAGGTCGTTCTCGGCTCCGATCGGCTCGCCCCACCCCTCGATCGAGTCGGGCACGTCGTTCGCGGCGTAGACCTCGGCGTCCCAGCCGGGGGTGGACGTGACGATGTCGAGGCGCTGTGCCGCGACGGGCTCGCCGGCATCGATGGTCAGGCCGACGCCCAGCTTCTGATCGGGGTCGCCGAACTGGAACTGGTAGGTCTCGGTGCTCCAGACGGTCGAGGGGTTGTCGTCGATCACGTTCCCCACCGACTCGGGCGACTCGCTGGCGTCGCCCGGCGCGGGGTCGAAGTCGTCGATCGCGTCCCCCGAGAGGGAGACGCGCTCGAGCTGAGGCTCGCCCGGAGGGTTCGCCCCGCCCGTCCGTCCCTGCTCGACGCGCCCGGAGAGGATCACCACGGCCAAGCCGGCCGCCACCAACCCGGCGAGCGCCAGGGCCAGCAGCCGTCGCGGGTGCCGTAGCCGCCCCGGCGCCACCTCGCCGTGCCCCTGCGGCAGGTTCTGGAGCACGCTGGTCGCCTCGCCGGTCACCTCGCCGCTGCGAGCGGCTTCGATCGCCAGCACGTCCTCGAGCTCGTCGACCATCTGGCCGACGGTCGCGTAGCGATTCTCGCGCTCCTTCGCGGTCGAGCGCTCGACGACCGCCGCGAGCGCGGCGGAAAGCTCCGGCCGCCGCTCGCGGATGTCGGGCATCGGCTCGCGGACGTGCTTCATCGCCACGGCGACGTGCGTGTCTCCACCGAACGGCGCCTCGCCGGAGAGCATCTCGTAGAGGCAGATCCCGAGCGAGTAGATGTCCGACTGCTCGGTGACCGGCTCGCCGAGCGCCTGCTCGGGCGAGACGTAGTCGGTAGTGCCGAGCACCCTCCCGGCCTGGGTCATCCCGTCGCCTTCGAGCGAGCGGACGATGCCGAAGTCCGTCACCTTCGCCCGCCCGGCCGGGTCGATAAGCACGTTCTGGGGCTTGATGTCGCGGTGGACCAGGCGAGCCCCGTGGGCCGCTTCAAGGGCGCGGCCGATCTCGATCGCGTAGGCCACCGCTTCGGGGGCCGGCAGCGGCCCCACGCGATGGATGCACTCCTTGAGCGTCTCCCCCTCGACGTACTCGAGGACGATGAAGGGGTGGCCGTCGTCCTCGCCGGCGTCGATGACGGTCACGACGTGCGGGTGCGAGAGGCCGGCGGCGGAGCGGGCCTCGCGCCGGAAGCGCTCGAGCTGGTCGGGCACCTCGGAGTACTCGCGGTGCATCAGCTTGATCGCCACCCAGCGCTCGAGCGTCTCGTCGAACGCGCGGTAGACCGTGGACATCCCGCCTGTCCCGAGCTTGTCCTCGAGCCGGAAGCGACCATTGAGGAGCG
>JBPCMT010000169.1:0-2901 GCA_051001995.1 Thermoleophilaceae bacterium | reverse complement strand
GCGCGCAGCCCGTCGGTGAGCAGCGCGAGGTTCACGTAGCCGTCGCCGCGCTGCTCGCTGGTCCTCTCGACGTGCTCGAGCTGGTCCTCGAAGATCTGCTTCGAGTCGTAGAGCAGGCGGCCGATCAGCGTGCTCTTGCCGTCGTCCACCGACCCGGCGGTGGCGAAGCGGAGGAGCTCGGACGCGTCCTCGTCCTGGACCTGGAGCTTGCCGTCGGTGGCCGCGCCGGGCATCAGGAGGGCGCCCCCTCGGCGCGCATCAGAAGTAGCCCTCCCGCTTGCGATCCTCCATCGCCGCCTCGCTGGCGCGATCGTCGGCGCGGGTCTCGCCGCGCTCGGTGATGCGCGTGACGGCGATCTCGGCCACGACCTCCTCGAGCGTCGCGGCGGTCGAGCGCACCGCGCCCGTGCAGCTCATGTCGCCTACCGTGCGGTAGCGGACCGACGTCTTAAACGGCTCCTCGCCCTCCATCAGCTCGACGTGGGGACTGACCGCGTAGAGCATGCCGTCGCGCTCGAAGACCTCGCGGGTGTGGCTGAAGTAGATCGACGGAATCTCGAGCTTCTCCTCGTCGATGTACTGCCAGATGTCGAGCTCGGTCCAGTTCGAGAGCGGGAACACGCGCACGTGCTCGCCCTTGCGGATGCGGCCGTTGTAGAGGTTCCACAGCTCCGGTCGCTGGTTCTTCGGATCCCACTGACCGAAGTCGTCGCGGAACGAGAACACGCGCTCCTTGGCGCGGGCGCGCTCCTCGTCGCGGCGCGCGCCGCCGAAGGGGGCGTCGAACTGGTGCTCCTCGATCGCGTCGAGCAGCGTCTGGGTCTGGAGCTGATTGCGCGAGGCGCGCGGTCCGGTCTCCTCCACCACCCGTCCCTTGTCGATCGACTCCTGCACCGAGGCGACGATCAGCCGCGCGCCGAGCTCCGAGACGCGACGGTCGCGGAACTCGATCGCCTCGGGGAAGTTGTGCCCGGTGTCGACGTGCATCACCGGGAACGGGAACTTGGCCGGCCAGAACGCCTTCTCCGCCAGCCGCAGCAGCGTGATCGAGTCCTTGCCGCCCGAGAACAGCAGCACCGGTCGCTCCAGCTCCGCGGCGACCTCGCGGAAGATGTAGATCGCCTCGGACTCCAGCTCTCTCAGGTGGCTCAGCTCGTATGCCATGGCAATGTCAGCTCGACTTCGTGTGCGTGTCAGACGTGCTCGGCGCCCGAGCGCCATGCCTCCGGGTCGCGCGTGAGCGACTCCACCGGCTCGGGCAGCGAGTCATTCACGATATCGGCCAGCGTCACGGTCTCGAGCACTCCTCGGAGATTCGCCCTCACGGCGACCCAGACCTCCTGGAGCGGTGCGGCGGCGCGCTCGTAGCCAAGCTCCTCCGCGCGCTCGCCGCGGACCGTGGCGAGCGGCCCCTCGACCGCCCGGATCACGTCGGCGATCGAGATCTCGTCCGCGGCGCGTGCGAGCCAGTAGCCGCCGTCGCGCCCACGCTGGCTGCGCACGAGGTCGGCCTGGCGCATGTCGAGCAGGATGTTCTCGAGGAAGTTGAGCGGGATCTGCTGCTCCTGCGCGATCTGCTCGCCCTTGACGGGGCCCTCGCCGGCCGCGGCGAGCTCGATCGCCGCCCTGACCGCGTAATCCACCTTCGCCGAGACGCGCATCGCCGAGATTCTCGCGGATCGGGACCGGGAACCCCTGTACACTCCCGCGCTGCTATTTCCAACTAAGCTGGTCGAGAAAGTTCAATGGACCCAAATTCCGCGGTGATCATCGGCTTCGGCCTGGGCGTCGGCATCCTCGTAGGGATGACGGGGATCGGCGGCGGGTCGCTGATGACCCCGCTCTTGATCCTGGTCGTGGGCACGCCGCCGGTCACCGCCGTCGGCACCGACCTCGCCTACGGCGCCGTCACGAAGACCGTCGGCGGCTACAAGCACTGGCGCCAGAGGACGGTGGACATGAAGCTCTCCACCTGGATGGCCTTCGGCTCGGTGCCCGCGGCGATCGGCGGCGTGGTGGTGCTCGAGATCCTTCAGGACGCAATCGGCTCCGACCTGACGCCGCTCCTGATCTCGGTCCTCGCGGTCGTGATCCTGCTGACCGGCCTGGTGACCCTGATCCGCGCGATCTTCCTCAAGCAGCTCGTCCTCAAGGAGCGCGAGAAGCTCACGCTGGCGCGCCGATCGAAGACGGCGGCCGTCCTGATCGGGGCGGTGGTGGGCTTCATGCTCGGCGTGACCTCCGCGGGCAGCGGGGCGCTGATCGCGCTCGCGCTGATCCTGGTCTTCCGGCTGGTTCCCCAGCGGGTCGTGGGCACCGACGTCTTCCACGCCGCCGTCCTGCTGTGGGCCGCGGGGATCGCGCACATCGTCGCCGGCAACGTCGACTACGCGCTGGCGGGAACGATCCTGCTCGGCTCGGTGCCGGGCGTGTGGGTGGGAAGCCACCTGTCGGTGCGCCTGCCGTCCGGCACACTGCGGACGATCCTGGGCGTGGTGCGGATCGGCGCCGGCCTGGGGCTAGCGTCGAAGGCCGGCGCGCCGATCCCACCGTACGTGATCGCGGGGGCGCCGGCGATCATCGGTGCGCTCGTGATCTACGAGCGCTTCCGCGACCGCGTCCGGCGCGAGGACGCGGACACGGAAGCACCCACCAGCGCGGCGCCGATCGAGACGACCGGCTTCGCCCGGCGCTAGCCCGGGCGCCAGTAACCTCCGCGCCCGTGTTCTCCAAGGTGCTGGTAGCGAACCGCGGCGAGATCGCGATCCGCGTCATGCGCACGCTCGAGGAGCTCGGCGTGGGCACCGTCGCCGTCTACTCGGAGCCCGACCGCGACGCCCCCCACGCGCGCCGAGCGGATGAGGCCTTCCTGCTCGGCCCGGGCCCCGCGGCCGAGAGCTA
>JBPCMT010000168.1:0-4764 GCA_051001995.1 Thermoleophilaceae bacterium | reverse complement strand
CGACACCGCCGCTTACTCCGACGGCGAGCAGTGGTTCGCCTACGCGGGGCTCTACCGCAAGGGCGGCTCGCCGAAGCCCGCGTGCAACGCCTACGCCCGCTTCACCGGCGGCCAGCGGCCGTGCCAGCGGATCCCCGCGCCCGCGTCGGGGCAGGCGGGTCCGCTCTCGGCGTCCACCGCCGAGGCGCAGTCCGGCATCATCCCCTCGCCGCCCCCCGGCGAGTAGCACAGCCGGGACCGCTGGGTCAGGCCACCACCGCGAGCGCGCGCGGCGTGACGCCGTAGGCGATCTCGTCGAACTCGCCGAGGAAGTCGCCGTCAACCTGCACCGGGAACGCCTCGCCGTCGCGCGAGCAGATGCGCATGTCCGAGACCGTCCCGAGCCCCTCTATCTGGCGGTGGCGGCCGACGGTCTCGGCGCGCCCGGAGAAGAGCCGCGGCGCGACCGTGGCGAGCTCGAACGGGGTCGCGCGGCGCAGGACCACCGCGGCCAGCGTGCCGGTCCGCAGACCGGCGTCCTCGCAGATGCGGATCGGTCGGCGGCCGAAGTAGGTGAAGGGGTCGGAGTTCTGCACGATCACGGTCACGCCCTCGAGGCTGCGGCCCTCGACCTCCACGCGCACGCGCGGCGGCTGCACCAGGTAGCGGCGCGCGAACGTCGTTACCGCCGAGTAGGTGAAGTACCACTCACCGAGGCGCGCCTTGAGCCGCGGGTGTGCGTCCACGCGGCGCACCACGCTCGCGTCGAGGCCGGCGCCGGAGGCGAACACGAAGTGGCGCCCGCCCACGCGCCCGACGTCCATCCGCCAGGGCCGAAAGGCGTCGGCGAGGCGCAGCAGGTGCTCGGTTGCGTCCACCACGTCGGTGGGGATGCCGAGCGTCCGGCAGAAGACGTTGGTCGCGCCCCCCGGCAGGCAGGTGAGCGGCGTATCCGAGCCGACCAGGCCGTTGGCCGCCTCGTTGAGCGTGCCGTCGCCGCCGAAGGCGACGACGGCGTCGTAGCCCTCCCCGGCCGCCTCGCGGCACAGCTCGGTGGCGTGGTCGCGCGCCTGGGTCTCGACGGCCTCGACCTCGTAGCGACCTCGCAGCGCGTAGACGACGAGGTT
This sequence comes from Thermoleophilaceae bacterium, assembly GCA_051001995.1. GTDB lineage: Bacteria > Actinomycetota > Thermoleophilia > Solirubrobacterales > Thermoleophilaceae > CAWEHQ01. The sequence goes on along the minus strand of JBPCMT010000168.1, from coordinate 3,658 downwards.
CTTCAGGCGCTCGGAGACCGTCGTCGCGTAGGGGTTGACTATGACCAGCATGCGCTTCTTTGGCGCGCGCCGTGGCACGCCCTCGGCGAGCGCCTCGGCGCGCTCCATCGTCCGGTCGCTTGCGGCCACGGCGGATCAAACCCCGGTGGCGCGCGCGCGTTACGGAGATGGCGGCGAAGAGGGGAGACGTAGGAGCACTCGCTACCCTCCCCGGCCGTGACGACCTCGCACAGCCAGAGGGGCGAGCGCTAGGCCGTGGCCCGCGAGATGCCGCAGCTTCCGGGCGTCCGCCACCGCTTCGTGAACGCGGGTGATCTCAAGACCCACGTGGCCGTCGCCGGCAAGGGGGATCCCGTGATCCTCCTCCACGGGTGGCCCGAGCACTGGTACGCCTGGCGCCACATGATCCCGCCGCTCGCCGAGCGCCACCAGGTGCTGGCGCCGGACCTGCGCGGCTTCGGCTGGACCGACATCGCCTGGAAGGGCTTCGACAAGGAGAACATGGCCGGCGACGTACTGCGCCTGATGGACGCGCTCGAGATTGAGCGGGCGCGCATCGTGGGCCACGACTGGGGCGGCTGGATCGGCTTCATCCTGGCGCTTCGCCACCCCGACCGTGTCGAGCAGCTCGTGTCGGTCAACGCGCCGCCGCCGCTACAGAGGCTCACGCCCCGCCACCTCCCGACGGCGCACCACCTCTCGCTGATGATCACGCTCGCGGCGCCCTACGCCGCCCAGCGGCTCCTCCAGAAGCACCCGGGCTACGTGCGCCGGCTGATCCGGAAGGGTGCCCACGACAGGTCGGCGTTCGACAAGGAGGACTTCCGGATCTACGCGCGCGACCTGAAGAGCCCTACGCGCGCGCGAGCGTCGGCGCTTCTGTACCGCACGTTTCTCCTGCGCGAGCTGCTTCCAGTGGCGGCCGGCCGCTATCGCGGGCTGCGCCTGACGCCGCCCACGCTGGTCCTCCACGGAAAGCACGACCCAGCGGCGCCGCCGCGCCTCTTCTCGGGCTACGAGCGCTTCGCCGACGACCTGCGCGTCGAGCTCGTGCGGGACGCCGGCCACTTCCTGCCCGAGGAGCGGCCCGAGCTGGTCGCCGAGAAGATGCTCGCGTTCTTCGCCGAGGCCGGCGAACCGGCCGCGGCCGCAGCGGCCGAGACCGGGAGCGAGGCGGCGGCGACCGACTAGTGAGGATGCGGCGCATCTCGGCCGCTGCTCTGCGAGTCTGACGAGCGAAGTGAGGAGGCTGGGGGCAACTCTCACTGCGGTCGCGCTCGTTGCTCTGATTGGCACGGCGGCGGCGGCATGGGCGGCGCCGAGGCTCGCGGACGTCAGTCGCGAGGCTCATGTCTTCTATCCCAACGTCAAGACCTGGAGTGCCGAGGCCGGCGACGTGAATCGCGACGGATGGGACGACCTGCTCGTCTCAAACCACTTCAAACCGATCAACCTCTACCGCAATCAGCGGGACGGCACCTTCTCACGGGCCGTCGTAGGCAACCGGCGTGACCGCCACGACTGCGTCTTCGGGGACGTCAACCGCGACGGCCGCGAGGACTTCTACTGCGCGATCGGCGGCGGCAAGGGCAGGCGGTTGAACTCGAACGAGCTCTGGATCCAGCGCCCCGATGGCGGCTTTGAGAATCGCGCCGACCGGTACGACGTGACCGATCGTCGCGGCCGCGGCCGCGACGTGGCGTTCCTCGACGCCAACGGCGACGGCTTCCTCGACCTGTACGTAGGCAACGAGCCCGGCCGACGAGACGAGTTCGTATCGAGGAACAAGCTCTTTCTGAGCGTCAACGGCAACCGCTTCAAGCGGGCTCCCGCGAGCTGGCACATCAACCGCGGGATCGGTGCCCAGATCGTCCAGGCGATCGACTACAACGGCGACCGCCGGCCGGACCTGTTCGTGTGCGGAGAGCATCGCGCCCACCTGTACCGCAACGTGCGGGGACGCCGATACAGGGACGTGAGCCGCGGAGCCGGGGTCGACATGCCGTGCGAGGGCGGAGTGATCGCCGCGATGGACGGCGACCGGCGCCCCGACGTTGTGATCGCATCGAGGACGCGGCTCAAGGTGATGCACCAGCGAGGCAATGGAACGTTCAAGCTGGTCGAGAACCGGCGGTTGCACGGCGGCACTGAGGTAGTCGCCGGGCTGGTCGATTCAGACGCTCGCCCCGATCTCTACGTCGTCCAGCGCGGCAGGCCCGATGCGGACGAACGCGACCTGATGCTCCTCAACCGTCGCGGCGGCAGGCGCTTTAGGTCGATCCGAATACCGCAGACGCGTAAGGGGAAGGGCGATTACGCGATCAGCCTGGACTACGACCGGAACGGGCGCGCCGACTTGCTGGTGATGAACGGGTTCCACAAGCAGCGTGGCCCGGTCCGGCTGCTCGCCACGAGGCCGCAGCCCTAGCCGGACGTCGTCAGCCGGACCCCCGCCTCGGAGGCGGTCCGCGCGATGCTCACCGGCGTCCCGGGGGACAGGTCGAGCGAGGCGATCCGGTAGCTCGCGAGGATCGAGCGCAGCCGCCGCTCGAGGAAAGCGTCGTAGTCACCATCCGGGGACCGCCGCCGCCACTCCTCGGACGGGGGCACGTGCTCCAGACGCACGCCGCGAGCAGCGGCGACGTGCACCGCGTCGCAGTCCGTGATCACGAGTAGGCGAGCCGGGTCGTTCTCGGGGCCGTCCATGAGCCGCTTGACGAGCGCGGCCAGCTCGCCCTCGGACGCTCCCCACGCGACATGCGCGGACGCGATTGGCGGGCCGGCCACGCGGCCCCGCCGGCGCCGCGCAGCGAGCATGGCCGCCCGCCACAGCGTCCACGCGGCCCGTGGCGGCAGGCGCCGGACGAGCCATCGGTAGAGGCGCCTGAGCGCGTCCACGCCGGCTAGCGCCTGCGCGCGCTGTCCGCGAGGCCGGCCACGACGTCCGCGGCCGCCCGCGCGCCGTTCTCGAAGCGCAGCTCGCGGGCCCGGGCTGCCATCCGGTCGCGCGAGCCATCGTCGAGCAGCGCCGCCAGATGCCGATCGAGGTCGGCCTCGCGGCCCGACTCCCAGCTGCGGCCGGCCCCGGCCCGCTCCGCGAAGCGGGCCCGGCCGACCTGGTCATCGAGCGGCGTGCCCGCGTTCGGGATCAGCAGGCAGGGCAGGGCGTAGCCGATCAGCTCGTGGTAGATGTTGTATCCGGCGCCCGAAATCGAGAAGTCGAACGCGCGGTAGACGCTCGCGAGCGGGTAGGTGGAGACGGTCGCGACTTCCTCCGGCAACGGGACCGCCCGGCTTCGAAGCGGCGAGACCGCCACCACGACCCGCACGCGCGCGTCGCGAGCGAGCCGCTCGAGGCACAGGCGCGCTCCGGGGCCGAAGCTCTGGTTCTCCCAGCCCGGCTGGATCAGCACGTTCACGCGGCCCGGGTCCACGCCCACGCGCTGGGCGGCCTGTTCGCGCGGCAGGAGCTCCGAGTCGTCGCTGAAGAGGATCGGCGGCACCCGGACGACGCCCCTGCGATCGCCCGAAGTGACGCCGGCGTCCTCCTCGGCGGCCAGCTCCCCCGGCTGGAGGATCGCGTCGAACTCGGGCTCGAACATGAGGTTCGCGCGGCCCTCGCCGGCGCGCCACATGCCGCGCCTGCACCACACGCGCT
>JBPCMT010000167.1:0-3762 GCA_051001995.1 Thermoleophilaceae bacterium | reverse complement strand
GAGGCGCCGTGGGGGGCACGCCGGGCGGAGGAGCGTCCTCCGGCTCCGGGCCGTTCTTGCAGCCCACGATCACGAACTCCTCGGCGCAGATCGTCTTCTCGCGCAGCTCGGTCTCGAAGCTCTCCTGGAACTCGACCAGCGCCTCCTGCTCGCGCTCGGTCTGGAGCACCTCGACGATCGCCTCGCGCGACTCCTCGAGCGTCTGGGTACGCGCCGGCTGGACGCCGGTCACCTCGAAGACGTAGAAGCCCAGCTCGGTCTCGACCGGCCCGGTCAGCTCACCCCTCTCGGCGTCGAAGACGGCCTCGTCGAAGGCCATCTCCTCGGAGCCCTGCTGGACTGTGAGCCGGCCGCCGCGATCCTTCGAGGTGGGGTCGATCGAGAACTGCTTGGCGACATCGGCGAAGTCGCGGCCGTCCTCGATCGCGGTCTTCGCCTTCTGGGCCTCCTCCTCGTTGCGCGTGACCACGACCTGGACCTCGCGCTGCTCGGGCTGGCCGATTGGCGGTCGCTCCGAGTTCTCCTCGTAGTAGGCGGCGATCTCGTCGTCCGAGATGTCTCCCTGGTCCGCCAGCACGTCCTCGCGGATTGCCGCGACCAGCAGGTCGAGCCGCACGCGGCGCAGCAGGTCCTCCTCGGTCATCCCCGACGACTCGAGGAACTGCTGGAACTGCTCGTCGTCCGGAAACGACTGCGCCTTGAGGTCGTCGAACTGGGTCTGGACCTCCTCGTCGGTGACGGTGACCTCGCGCTCCTCGGCCTCCTGCTCGATCGCCGCGCCCTGGATCAGGAACTGCATCACCTGCTCCTTGAGCAAGTCGTACTCCTGCTCGCAGGCCTGGAGGAGCTGGTCCTCGCTGGGAGGCTCCGGCGCCTGGGGCGCGCCGGCGGCGGCGGCGGCCTGCTCGCTCTTGGCGTCGATGCATTCGGTGAAGTCGGGCGGGACGGGCACCGCTGTCTCCGTCGGGGCGCCGGTGGGCGACAGGCTCGCCTGCTGCGTCTGAGCGGTGGATGCGAGCAAGCTGTCGAACTCCGACTTCTCGATCGTCTCGTCTCCGACGCGCGCCACGGCGCCGGGCGACAGCTCATCGCCGCAGCCCACGACCGCAATCGCGGCGACCGCCACGACGGCGGCGGCGAGTGCGCGCGGCTTGCGCGCCGGTTCAGGGAGCGTGTCTTTGCGCAGCGACATGTCGAACGGCTACTTGTATCCGCGCGGGCTCAAGTGTTCGTAAAGCGCCCCGGGCCTCGGACCGGCTGGCCCCGGCCCGACGCAGGCCGCGTGCCCGTCGCGGACTCGACGCAAGGCTAGCGAACGGAGCTCGGCACGGACGCAATCGCCAGGATCGTCTCGGCCGCCGCGACGACCGCGGGCAGGCGCATCGCCGGCTCGCCGGGCACGGTCACCGTGACGGTGCTGCGGCCGGAGTCAAAGGCCGAGCCGGGCAGCTCGGCGCGCAGCGCCTCCCTGGCCTCCTCGCCGAGCTCGATCGGCGACACCGCAAGGCGGTCGCCGCGGAAGGAGACCGCCCTCGCGCCCGCGCGCCCCAGCTTGATGCGGGCGTCCTGGAGCCGGATCAGGTCCTCGAGCGGCTCGGGAACCGGCCCGAAGCGATCCTCGAGCTCCTCGCGCAGCAGGATCAGGTCGGCCACCTCGCGCGCCCCCGCGATGCGACGGTGGACGTCGATCTTCGCCGCCTCGTAGGCGACGTAGTCGGCCGGCACGTAGGCGTCCACCGCGACGTCCATGCGCACCGGCTCGGGCGGCTCTTCCGCGGCGGTGCCCGCCAGCGCCGCGACCGCCTCGTCGAGCATGCCCACGTAGAGCTCGAAGCCGACCGCCGCGACGTGGCCCGACTGCTCCTCGCCGAGCAGGTTGCCGGCACCCCGTATCTCGAGGTCGCGCATCGCGATCCGAAAGCCCGACCCGAGCTCCGTGTAGTCGGAGAGCGTGGCGAGCCGCTTGCCGGCCTCCTCGGTGAGCGCGGCGGCGGACGGGAACAGGAGGTAGGCGTAGGCGCGCTCGCTCGAGCGTCCGACGCGTCCGCGGATCTGGTAGAGCTGCGCCAGCCCCATCCGGTCGGCGCGCTCGACGATCAGCGTGTTCGCGTTCGGGATGTCGAGGCCGGCTTCGACGATCGTCGTGCAGACGAGTACGTCGCCTTCGCCGCGGATGAACTCGAGCATCACCCGCTCGAGCGCGCGCTCGTCCATCTGGCCGTGGGCGACCGCCACGCGCGCCCTCGGAGCGATCGCGCGCACGCGCTCGGCGGTCTCCTCGATCGTCTCGATCCGGTCGTGGATGAAGAACGCCTGCCCTGAGCGCGAGCACTCGCGCTCGATCGCCTGGCGCACGAGCTCCTCGTCGTACTCCCCGACGTAGGTGCGCACCGGCCGGCGGCCCTCGGGCGGCGTCTCGATGACCGATATGTCGCGCAGGCCCGCGAGCGACATCTGGAGCGTGCGCGGGATCGGGGTGGCCGACAGCGACAGGACGTCGACGCGCAGCCGCAGCTGCCGCAGGAGCTCCTTCTGCTTCACGCCGAAGCGCTGCTCCTCGTCGACGATCAGAAGGCCGAGGTCGTTCGGCCTGACGTCGCGCGAGAGCAGCCGGTGCGTGCCGATGAGGATGTCGACGCGACCGGCCGCGAAGCCCTTGACCGCGGCGCTCATCTCGGCGGCCGTGCGAAAGCGCGACGCGACCTCGATCGTGAACGGGTAGTCGCGCAGGCGCTCGCAGAACGTGCCGAAGTGCTGCTGGGCGAGCACGGTCGTCGGAACCAGGAACATGACCTGCTTGCCGTCCGAGGCCGCCTTGAACGCCGCCCGCAGCGCGACCTCGGTCTTCCCGTAGCCCACGTCGCCGCAGATCAGGCGGTCCATCGGGCGCGCCTCCTCCATGTCAGCCTTGACCTGCTCGATTGCGTCGAGCTGGTCCGGCGTCTCGCGGTAGGGGAAGGCGCGCTCGAAGTCCGCGAGCCACTCGGAGTCGCGCGGGAACGGGTGCCCGGCGCGGCGGCGGCGCTCCGCGTAGAGGTTGATGAGCTCGCCGGCGAGCGCCTGGGCGGCCCGGCGCGCGCGGAGCTTCATCTGCTCCCACGCCTTGCCGCCGAGCTTCGACAGCGGGGGCTCGCCCGCCTCGGCACCGACGTAGCGGCTGATCTTGTGGAGCTGGTCCGAGGGCACGAAGACGCGGTCGCCGCCGCGGAACTCGAGCTCGAGGTAGTCGCGCGTAACGCCGCCGACCGTCTTGGTCTCGAAGCCGGTGAAGCGCGCGATCCCGTGGTCTGAGTGCACGACCGCGTCGCCGGCGCGCAGCTCCGTGAAGGACGCGATCGCTCCGCGCGCCGCGCCCGGGCCGGAGGGCCGCTGCGCGCGACGGCGGCGGAGCAGGCGGTGTTCCGGCAGGATCGCGAGCTTCAGCCCCGGCGCCAGAAAGCCCTCGCGGAGGCTGGCGGTCGCGAACAGGACGCCGGCCTCGACTGGCGCCGCGCGGCCGTCGAGGAAGGCGGCGTCCACCCGCTCGAGGTTGTACCGCGCGCGCTCGCCCTCACCTCGCCGCGCCCAGGCGACGACCGTCCGGTAGCCGGAGCGCACGAGCTTCTCGAGCTCCGGCTCGGCCTCGCGGAGCGACCGCGCGGCGCTGTCGGCGCCCTGCGCCCGGAAGGCGTGCGGCTGGTCGCCGGAGATGCTCGACAGGCGAAGGCAGGCGCGCGCGTCCAGCGCGCCGAGCAGCTCGTCGGGCGGCACGTAGAGATGGTG
>JBPCMT010000166.1:0-9036 GCA_051001995.1 Thermoleophilaceae bacterium | reverse complement strand
CCGGGACCTTCGCGTTCTCGTTGAGCTGCGTCTTCCAGCGCCGGGCCACGGCCGCGGTCGAACCGCCGCCGTACAGAGTGGCGACCCGCCCGAGCAGGGACCGCGCGAGCGCCTTGGGCTGGGAGTCGTCGGGGCCACCGGGCGCCCACTCGGCCGCTAGCTCGGCGAGCAGTCGGCTCGCGGCCCGGACCTCGTCGGCGAGCCGCGGCCCCGCGCCGCAGGCGGCGGCGCACTCCAGCGCCGCGACCGTCATGTACGCGACCGCCGCGCGCGGCTGGAGGCCGGCCGGGACGCCGATCACCGGGTCACCGCCGGTGCGCGCCGCCTCGGCCAGCGGACCGCCTGTCGTGACCGCCACGCACGGCGCTCCGGCCGCGCGTGCGGCCTCCTGGCAGGCCAGCGTCTCGGCGGTCTCCCCCGAGTAGCTCGCGAGCAGGACGAGCGTGTCCGGCCCGATCCACGGGTCGGGCCTGAACTCGCGCGTCACGCGGATCGCCCGGCGAGCGCGGTCGCCCAGGCACGCGCGCGCCAGGTCGCCGCCGATCGCCGAGCCGCCCATGCCGCAGACCACCAGGCCGCCCGGCGCGTCGACCTCCGGCAGACGCGCGGACTCGGCGCGCCAGAGGGCATCCTCGAGCTGAGCCGGCTGGTCCAGCACGTCGGCGAGCATCGCGCTCGGGTCCGCCGCGGCGAGCGACTCGGAGGTCAGGTCGCTCACGCCGGCATCTCCGCCGCGCCGGCGGGCTCGACCCGCTGCCCGGCTCCCACCACCGTTCCGGCCGAAATCTCCGCGCCGGCACCGACGACCGCGCCGCGCTCCAATCGCGCGCCCTTCCCCAACCGGGCTCCGGCGGCCACCACGGCCTCCAGGAGCTGGGCCTCCTCGCCGACCGTCACGCGCTCGTGGAGCACCGATCGCGCGACCGTCGCGCCGGCCCCGACCGAGCAGTGGGCGCCGACCACCGACTGGGGGCCGATCCGCGCCCCACTCGTGATGCAGCTCTCGGCGACGAGCGACCCCGACACGTCGCGCGGCGGAAGGTCGCTCTCCACGACGCCTGCCAGCAGGTCGTAGGTCGCCTCGAGGTAGCGCTCGGGCGTACCGATGTCGATCCAGTAGCCCTCGGCGGGCCGGCCGAACAGGCCGCGCCCGACGAGCGCCGGGAACACCTCGCGCTCGAAGGAGACGGCGCGCCCGGAGGGGATTTCCTCGGCCACCGCACGCTCCACGACGTAGATGCCGCCGTTCACGTGGTTCGTGGAGACCGGGGCCTCGGTCTTCTCGAGGAACGCCTCCACCTCGCCGCTTGGCGCGGTCGGCACGACGCCGTACCCGCTCATGTCCTCCACGGCGACGAGGGCGAGCGTCGCGGCCGCGCCCACCTGCTCGTGGCGCGCGACCAGCGCGCCGAGGTCCGCGTCGGTGAGGATGTCGCCGTTGCAGACGACGAAGCGCTCGTCGAGCGCCCCGCGATCGAGCGCGAGGCGGACCGGTCCCGCGGTGCCGAGCGGGCGCTCCTCCCTGACGTAGCGAAGCCGCGCGCCGCCGTGACGCTCGCCGAGCACCGCGCGGACGGCGTCGCCGAGGAACCCGCAGGAGAGCACGATGTCGTCCACGCCGTGGCGGCGAAGCCAGGAGATCATGAACGCCAGAAACGGCCGCCCGGCGAGCGGGAGCACGGGCTTGGGAACGGTCGTTGTCAGCGGCCGCAGGCGGGTGCCCTCGCCCCCGGCCAGGATCAGCGCCTGCACTAGCGGCCGACGCCCTCGTACGTGAACCCGGCGGTGCGAAGGCGCTTTGCATCCAGGAAGTTGCGGCCGTCCACCACGAGCGCGGTCGCCATCCGGCTCCTGACCTCGCCCTCCCAGTCCAGCTCGGCGAACTCCGGCCACTCGGTGACCAGCACCGCCGCGTCGGCGCCGTCGAGCGCGTCGAGGGCGGAGTCGCTCAGCTCCGTGCCCACCAGGACCTCGCGGGCACGGTCGGCGGCGAGCGGATCGTAGGCACGGACGTGAGCGCCCTCGCCGTGTAGTCGCGCGGCGAGCACCAGGCTCGTGGCATCACGGATGTCATCGGTGTCGGGCTTGAACGAGATCCCGAGCAGCGCGATGCGCTTTCCGACCAGCTGGCCGAGGTGCTTTTGGAGCTTGCCGATCGTGCGCCGCTTCTGGAGCTCGTTGACCTCCATTACGGCGGTGAGGAGCTGAAAGTGATAGCCGGAATTGCTGGCGAGCTGCTTGAGCGACAGGACGTCCTTGCCGAAGCAGGAGCCGCCCCAGCCGATCCCGGCGCGGAGGAACTTCGGCCCGATCCGATCGTCGAGCCCCATCCCGCGCGCGACCTCCGACACGTCCGAGCCCACCTCCTCGGATACGTTCGCTATCTCGTTGATGAACGAGATCTTCGTGGCCAGGAAAGCGTTCGAGGCGAGCTTGATCATCTCGGCGCTCGCGACATCGGTGCGTATCACCTCCGCGTCCAGGGGCTCGAAGAGAGCTTCGACGCGGTCGCCGAGGCCGTCGTGCCCCTGCCCTTCGTCCACGCCGATCACCAGGCGATCGGGATGAAGGAAGTCCTCGATCGCGTTGCCCTCCTTGAGGAACTCGGGGTTCGCCACGTAACCGAGCTCGGGACGGCCGCGCGTCACGGTGCGCCCGGTGCCGACCGGAACGGTGCTCTTCATCAAGAGGGCGTGCTCGCGCGAGGCGCCGAGGTCATGGACCACCTGCTCCACGCGCGAGAGGTCGGCGTCTCCCGAGTAGGTGGGCGGCGTATCGACGCAGCAGAACAGCAGGCGCGCGCGCTCCAGCACGTCGCCCATCTCGAGCGTGAAGTGCAGGCGCTCCGCGTTGCGCCGCACGAGCTCCGCTAGCCCCGGCTCGTGGATCGGCACCTCGCCACGCCGCAGCGTGTCGACCTTCTCGGGCACGATGTCGCGGCAGTGGACCTCGTGTCCCAGCTCCGCGAAGCACGCCGCGGTCACGAGCCCCACCCAGCCGGCGCCGATCACGCCGACGGGCTCCCTTTCAGGCAACTAGAGCTCCTTCGCCGAGGAGGCGATCGCGAGCATCTCCTCCTCGCTGAGCGACTGGAGCAGCGTGTTGGAGACCCAGTAGACCGCCTTGTTGCTCTCCCACGAGACGAGCCGCAGCCGGTCGCCGTCGTAGTGAAGGTCGTAGTCGGTGCCGTCGATCGTCCGCGTCTCGGTCGGGTCCTCGAGGATCGGCGGGTTTGTCCACTCCAGTCCCTGGATCCCGTAGTACTCGCCGAGCACGCCCGTGCTCACCACGATCCGGTAGGCGCGCGCGTCCTCCTTCTCGCCCTCCACCGGCACCGAGTAGGCGCTCGGCGCCTCGGTGAAGCTCGCGCCCAGCACCTTCTGCGTCGGGTAGAAGATCGGCATGTCCACACCCTCGGCCTCGACCTGCTGCGCCTGGGACTGGCCGTCGATCGTCGAGTCCTCGAGCGTCGGCTCGTCGTCGCCGTCCTGCTTCTTCTTGTCCTCGTCGCCGCCGGTCGTCGCGGTCTCGCCGCCGCGGGGGCCCGCCGTGTCCTGCACGCCCAGGAACTCCTGAGCCAGCTCCTTGACCTGCTCGTTGCTCGCGGTGACGAAGCTCTCCCCGATCGTCCCCTCGAAGTGGACCTCCCGGACGGGCAGGGAACCCGATTCGATCAGGAGCTTGACCAGGCTGAGCGTCTCCTCGCGGGTGTCGATGTCCGACTGCGTGTGCTCGCCGAAGATCCTCAGCAGCTGGTTGCGGTCGGAGACCAGCTCCCCGAACGTGAACTGCTCCTTGGCCTGGCGCAGGAACTCCTGCTGGCGGGCGCCGCGGACGAGGTCGTTGTCGGTGTGGCGGAAGCGGACGAAGGAGAGCGCGTCCGCGCCACACAGCCGCTGGTAGCCCGCGTGGAGGTTGATGTAGGCGAACTCGATCCCCGAGGAGAAGTAGCTACGGTCGACGTCGGTGTAGACGCACCCGAGCCGGTCGACGATCTCTGTGAAACCGCCGAAGTCGACGTTCACGACGTGGTTGATCCGCAGCCCGGTGAACTGCTTGACGGTCTCGAGCGTCAGCCTCGGCCCACCGATCTCGTAGGCGGCGTTGAGGCGATCCGTGCCGTGGCCAGGGATCTGCACCTTGAGGTCGCGCGGCAGCGACATCAGCGCCGTGGCGCCCTTCTCGGGGTCGAGCCGGACCAGGATCACGGTGTCCGAGCGCGGCTTGCCGTACGCGCCTGGGTTCGCATTCTTGACCGACTCCGCGCGCTCGTCGGAGCCGAGCAGCATGATCGTCTGCGGCTGGTCCGATCCGGCGAGCGCGAGCTCGTCGCCGAGGTCGAGCGTCGGCCCCGTGCCGAGCGCCGCCACGAGCTTGTCGAGCTCGTTGAAGGCGAGCGCGGCCGAGCCGGCCGCGCTCGCGAGCACGATCAGCAGCGCGCCGGCGACGATGCGCTTCCAGAAGCTCGGTGACTTGGGGGCGTCGGGCAAGGTCGATCCCTCTTGGGCGGCGTCAGGCAATGCGGAGCCTCGTGGCGCCGAGCGCCTTCGGGACGAGGTGCACGAAGTCGACGAGCGAACGGCGGTAGCTCTCGAGCGAAGCGATCGAGACCCACTCCTCGGGGCCGTGATGACCGTCGCCCGTGGGGCCGAACTCTACCGCCGGCACGCCGGCGTTCTGGAAGCTGACCGCGTCCGAGGCCCCGTCGCGGCCCACCGAAACGGGGTCGCTGTCCTCGCGCACGGCGTCGGCGAGGGCGCGGACGAACGGGTCGTCCGGCTCCACGATCGCCGGGTTGCGCTCGAAGAGCACCGCGACGTGCGTGTCGGGCAGCGCGTCGATCGCCGCGACGATCTCGTCGCGATCCTGGCCCGGCAGGTACCTGATGTCGACGTCGATCACGCAGCTGTCGGGCACCTTGTTGAGAGCGTCGCCGCCGAGCACCCGCCCGAGGTTGATCGACGGACGGTCGAACAGGTCCGAGGACTCGCGCGCGAACGGGAGCGACTCGATCTGGCGGAACACGTCGACAGCCTTCAGCACGGCGTTGTCGCCGAGCCACGGAGTCGAGCCGTGGGCGGCCTTGCCCTGGACCTCGATCCGCACCGCCACGACGCCCTTGGCCTGCACACCGATCTTCAGGTCGGTCGGCTCGCCGGTGACCGCGAAATTGCCGCCGTAGCCCCGCGAGATGAGCCAGTCCGAGCCCTTGTCGGAGTCGTCGTCGTTCTCCTCGTCGGAGACGCAGGCGAAGTGCACCCGCACGTCGGACTGCGACGCCAGGTCGCGGGTTGCGCACATCATCCCGGCGAGCCCCCCCTTCATGTCGTAGGCGCCGCGGCCGATCAAGCGGTCGCCCTCGACCCGCGGCTGGAACTGCTCCGCGCGGCCCGGGACCACGTCCAGATGCCCGTGCAGCACCACGGTCGGGCCGCTCGCGGCCCCGACGGTCGCCGCGAGCACCGGGCGGCCCTTGTGGACGCCGCTGCGCACGTCGATGTCGCGCGCCTCGAGCCAGCCCTTGACGAACCCCGCGGCGCTCTGTATCCCCTCCGCGGCGGAGGTGTCGTAGGTGATCAGCCGCTCGCAAAGAGCCCGCTCGTCCACGGCGGAGAGGGTAGCGACGGCGTCCGCCGTGCCCGACCGTCGCGCCCACCTTGCGCCTGCGTGTGAATCGTGATTCACTCCTTGCCCGAATGCCCTATCGGCCAACCGAGCGGTCGGAGGCGCGCAGGCTGCGCGCGCGCGAGGCGATCGTCGCGGCCGCCCTCGCCCAGGTGGCCCAGGGCGGATACGCCTCGGCGAGCGTTCAGACGGTGGCCGCCCGCGCCGGCGTGGCCACCGGCAGCGTGTACCGCCACTTCGCCTCGAAAGCCGACCTCTTCGCCGAGGTCTTCCGGCGGGCCTCGCAACGCGAGCTCGACGTCGTGGCGCGGGTGGCCGACTCGTCGGACAACACTGCCCGAACGCGGATCGCCGTCGCCGCCGAGGCGTTCGCGCGCCGCGCGCTCGCGGGCCCAACGCTCGCCTATGCGCTGATCGCCGAGCCGGTCGACCCCGCGGTCGAGGCCGAGCGGCTGGCGTTCCGGCGCGGTTACCGCGACGTGTTCGCCGGCGTGTTGCGCGAGGCCGTGGCGAGCGGGGAGCTCGAGCCGCTCGACGCCTCGACCGTCGCGGCGGCGCTCGTGGGTGCGCTCGGCGAGACGCTCGTCGGCCCGCTATCGCCGCGCGCGGGCGCCGAGCCCGCCACCGGAGACGCCCATCCTTCGCACGAGACGCTGATCGCCTCGATCGTCCAGTTCTGTCTCAACGCAATCGGAAGGGAGCCTGCGCATGTCCGTGATCACGCCTACGCATGAGGTGGAGAACCAGCCACCGCCGCTCGAGGGCCACAACGTCTTCGACGCGGATGCTGCGCTGCGCGAGGGGCTCGAGCGCGAGGGCGGCGGCTGGGGCCTGGACCGTGCGCGCGACCTCGGCGCGGTCGCCGGCTCCGCCGAGGCGCACGAGCACGCGCGGCGCGCGGAGCGCAACGAGCCGCGCCTTCTCACCCACGACCGCTACGGGCGGCGCGTGGACGAGGTCGACCTCGACCCGTCGTGGCACTGGCTGCTGTCGATCGGGGTCGAGCGCGAGCTGCCCTCGCTCCCGTGGCGCTCCTCGCGTCAGGGCGCGCATGTCGTCCGCGGCGCGCTGTTCGCGATCTGGAGCCAGGTGCTCTCGGGGCCGATGTGCCCGATCTCGATGACCTACGCGGGGGTGCCCGCGCTGCGGCGCGAGCCCGAGCTGGCCGCCGAATGGGAGCCGCGGCTGACGCGCCCGGACTACGGGTCGGGCGCGCTCGCGGGGATGGCGATGACCGAGAAGCAGGGCGGCTCCGACGTGCGAGCCAACACGACCCGCGCCGAGCCGGCGGGCGACGGCGACTACGAGCTCAACGGCCACAAGTGGTTCTGCTCCTACCCGTCGGCCGACGTCTTCCTGGTCCTCGCCCAGGCGCCCGGGGGCCTCTCGTGCTTCCTCGTCGAGCGCGGCGCCGGCTTCGAGCTCCAGCGGCTGAAGGACAAGCTCGGCACGCGCTCGCTCCCCTCCTCGGAGGTCGAGTTCAAGCGCGCCCGCGGCCGCCTCGTGGGCGAGGAGGGCCGCGGCGTGGCGACGATCATCGAGATGGTCAACCACACCCGGCTCGACTGCATCCTCGGGACCGCGGCGGGGATGCGCCGGGCGGTCGCCGAGGCGGTCCACCACGCGCGGCATCGCTCTGCATTCGGCGCGCGGCTGGTCGAGCAGCCCGCGATGCGCAACGTGCTGGCCGACCTGGCGATCGAGTCCGAAGCGGCAACCGCGGCCGCGCTCCGGGTGGCGCGCGCCTTCGACGAGGGCGGCGGCCCGTTCCGCCGCTTCGCCACCGCGATCATGAAGTACTGGGTCTGCAAGCGCGGCGCTCCGCTCGCGGTCGAGGCGCTCGAGTGCCACGGCGGCAACGGATACGTCGAGGAGTCGCCGATGCCGGGGATCTACCGCGACATCGAGCTCAACTCGATCTGGGAGGGCTCGGGGAACGTGGCCGCGCTCGACGTCCTGCGGGCGGCGGCGAAGGAACCCGAAGGGTTGCCGGCCTTCCTCGACGAGTGCCGGCTGGCGGCGGGCGCGAACGACCACCTCGACCGCCACCTGGCGCGGGTCGAGCGGGGCCTCGCCACCCTGACCGGCGAGGACCCGCAGTGGCACGCGCGCCGGGTGGTCGAGGAGCTCGCGGTGACTCTCCAGGCGAGCCTGCTCGTACGCCACGCGCCGGCGCCGGTGGCCGACGCCTTCTGCGCGGCGCGCCTCGGCGAGGGCGGCCGCGCCTTCGGCACCCTGCCCGCGGGGGTCGACGCCGATGCGATCGTCGAGCGGACGCTGCTCGCGTGACCGGACCGGGCGCCGCTTGACCGAGCGGCTCGACACCCTCACCTACGAGGTGACGGGCAGGGTCGCGCGCGTCACCCTCGATCGCCCCGAGCGGGGCAACGGCATCACCCTGGCGATGCCGCGCGAGCTCGCGGCCTGCGTCGAGCGCGCCGACCTCGACCCGGCCGTGCACGTGATCGCGCTGGCCGGCAACGGCAAGGGATTCTGCGGCGGCTACGACCTCGTGGAGTCGGCGGAGGGCGGGATGGCCGGAGCCGCCGCCGGCGCTCCTCCCGGCTCCCCGCTCGATCCGCAGGTCCAGGCTCGCAACCACGACCCCGGCGAGCCCTGGGACCCGATCGTCGACTGGCAGATGATGAGCCGCAACGTCCGCGGCTTCATGAGCCTGGCCGAGTGCGACAAGCCGGTGGTCTGCAAGGTGCATGGCTTCTGCGTGGCCGGCGGCACCGACATGGCGCTCTGCGCCGACCTGCTCGTAATCGCCGACGACGCGAGGATCGGCTACCCGCCCGCCCGCGTGTGGGGCGTGCCGACCACGGCGCGATGGGCCGATCGCATCGGCCCGCAGCGGGCGAAGCGCCTGCTCTTCACGGGGGACCTGATCACGGGCGCCGAGGCACTCGAGTGGGGCCTCGCGATCGAGGCGCCTGCTGCGGCGGAGCTCGACGAGCGCTTCGACGCGCTGGTCGAGCGAATCGCGCGCCTTCCGGTCAACCAGCTAGTGATGATGAAGCTGCTCGTGAACGCGTCGCTGGACGAGCGCGCCACGAGAACGCTGGGAACGGTGTTCGACGGCATCGCCCGCCACACCAAGGAGGGCTACGCCTTCCAAGCCCGCGCGGCCGAGGCGGGGTTCAAGGCTGCCGTGCGCGAGCGCGACGAGCCGTTCGACGACCCGCGGCGCTAGCGGAGGCCCGGCCTGCTCGACCCTCGGGGGGCGAGCCTGGTGCCCGTATCACTTCTTCAAATTGGTCAGACCGGATGAGCATCCTTTCTGACCAGTTTTCAAAGAGAACATCGATGGGACCGCCGACCGAATCGGCGATGGCAACCACCCGACGACCTCCCAATGAGACGACCTCTGCCGTCGCGCCGCCCCAGGAAGGCGATCGCTCCAAGCCG
>JBPCMT010000165.1:0-2938 GCA_051001995.1 Thermoleophilaceae bacterium | reverse complement strand
CGCAGCGAGTCGAGGACGGGAGCCTCGACCTGCGCCGGCTGAGCGGGCTCTCAGACGACGAGGTCACGGCGGAGCTGACCCAGGTCAGGGGGCTCGGGCCGTGGACCGCCGACATGTTCATGATCTTTCACCTCGGCCGCCCCGACGTGCTTCCCGTTGGTGACCTCGGAACGCGCGCGGCGGTGCGGCGCGAGTACGAGCTGGAGGCGCTCCCGGCGCCGGACGAGCTGCGTCGGATCGCCGAACCGTGGCGCCCGCATCGTTCGCTCGCCTCCCTCTACCTGTGGCGGTCGCTCGACGCCGTGCCGGTGACGTAGCGCGGCGCCTCACGCGGCTATCGTCCGCCGCTCGCTCGCCACCCCCAACCACAGGAGACACGCGCATGCCCGAAGTCGAGTTCCAGGCAAACGGCGCCACCGCGCCCGGCTACCTCGCGATCCCCGACTCCGGCAGCGGACCGCCGGTCGTCGTCCTCCAGGAGTGGTGGGGCCTCGAGGACCACATCAGGGGTGTCTGCGACCGGCTCGCAGGCGAGGGCTTCCTCGCGCTCGCGCCCGACCTCTACCGCGGCGAGACCACGGACCAGCCCGACGAGGCCGAGCAGAAGATGATGGCGCTGTCGATGGACCAGGCGGAGAAGGACATGCGCGGCGCCGTCGACTACCTCGCTGCCCACGAGAGCTCGGAGGGCGAGGGCGTGGGCTCGGTCGGCTTCTGCCTCGGCGGCGGCCTCTCGGTCTGGGCGGCCAGCGTCAACCCGAAGGTGCGGGCGACGGTCACCTACTACTACGTCATGCCGCACGGCAAGCCCGACTTCGCGAGCGTCCAGGGCCCGGTGCTCGGGCACTTCGGGATCGCCGACGACTTCGTCTCGGTGGACGACGCCAAGGCGCTCGAGCGCGAGATGGCAGACGCCGGAGTGGACGTGGACTTCGAGTTCTACGAGGGGGCGGGCCACGCGTTCTTCAACGACACCAACCGGCTCGGCACCTACAACGCGGACGCCGCGCGGCGCTCCTGGGAGAGGACGACCGGCTTTCTGCGGTCGAACCTGGGTTAGCCCCTTTGGGGGACCGACGTGTGCCATGTCGGGCATGCGCACCGTGCCGACTTTCACCCCCAGTAGGGGTGAAAGTCACGCCGGTAGGCCAGGAACGGCGGCGCCGAGCGTCGCTCCGATCGAGCCGGCGCTTCGGCCCGCCGCCCCGCGCTCGTCGCAGTCCTTCGACCCCGGCAGCGCGACCCCATCGGCGAGCACGGTCCGCTCGCTGAGTGGTTGATCCGCCAGAAGCGCGGCGTCCTTGCCTCGCCCTTCCACGAGCAGGCCGCGGCAGGTGTCCGCGTCGCTGGGGATCTCGCCGACGAAGTAGGCGAAGGGCCGCGCGCCGAGCTGTCGCGCGAGCCGCTCGTGAACGCGGATCAACCTGGCCGGCCACTCGCGGCTATCGCCGTCGGCGGTCCGGTAGCGAAGGAAGGCGTGGGCGATGTCACTCGGCACGACCCCACCGAAGTACGCCCCCGAGCCGCCCTCCGGCTCGCGGACCGAGAGGGCCTCGACGCGCGCACCGCCGGTCGGTCGGGTGGCCGGCCCCACACGGATGCAGGGCCCATCGACGTGCTCACCACCGGTCAGGGCGGCGTAGAAGCACGCGTGGCGCCCGTCACTGTCCGCCGCGACCAGCACCTCGTCGCCGTCCGAGAGCGCCGCGCAGCCGATCACCTTCGGCGCCACCTTCTGCCGAACCCCAAGGATCCGCGGGTGCACGCCCTGCTCGCACGCAGCCGCGTCGAGGTCCGCGGCGGCGACGACCGCCGTCCCGCCGGCGGTCGCGCGCTCGGCGACGACCGCGAGGGAACCGACCGCGATCACCGCCGAGATCGAGACGAGCCACCGCGTTCGCATCCCAAATCAGCCGGGCCAGCCCTGATGATGCTCGCGCAGGCGCCGGACCTCCGCGGCGTTGCGTGGGCCGTAGGTCGCATGCCGCCCGCCCAGGGAGCGCCTGATCCGATCGAGCTCGCCGCGGGTGAACTCGCACTTGACCGCCTTCGGCTCGACGCCGTACACGCGCGCGCCGTTCAGGCCGAGGATCTTGGCCTTGCGCTCATCGGTCAGCGCCGGATAGCCGTAGCGCTCCTGGAACTCCTCCGTGATCTCGAACGATCGGAGGGTCTGGATCTGATCCTGTGGGGAGCCGTAGAAGATGCAGTCGGTCCCCCACAGCACGTTGTCCTCGCCGACGTGGCGGAGCAGCTTTCCGATCACGTGCGCCGACTGGCTAGGGTCGCGCATGATCGTCCACCAGACCGAGCCGAGCTCGGCGTACACGTTCCGGTTCGGCCCGACGCCGTTGCGCTTCATCGCGCTGATCAACCGGTTGACGCCCAGATCGGCGGTGGCGCGCGTGTACGGTCCCTCGACCGGGCCGTCGCGCTCGAAGCCGGCGTGGTAGACGATGAAGTCGACATCCGGAAAGTCGCGCGCGGCGGCCGGTACGTCCTCGGGCGACGCGTACGGGCTCCCGGCTCCGAAGCCCTTGTGGGCGCAGATCGTCCTGATCCCGAGTGCTCGCGCCTTGTCGATGAAGGCGTGGCCGACCTGAGGCAGGCTGGGATCGCGATCGTCCAGGCGCCAGGCGTTGCCCGGGTCGCCGAACGCATCCGGGAAGTGCGTGAACACCTTCCAGGCCTTGATCGGGTAGGCGCGCGCGTGCTCCTCCATGGCGTCGAGGTTCGCCTGGAGCGCGCCGTAGTTCGGCAGCGCCTGGGCGTGAAGCAGCACCGACTCCCAACCGCAGGCGAGCTCCGCCGTCCGCCGCGTCTCCTCCATGATCGCCTGCGACAGCGGGCTGCCCTCCGGGGCGATCGGAAGCGCGGACAGGGTCACCATGTTGGTGTCGCTGCGCAGGAAGATCTCCTCGAGGAAGACCTCCCGCGC
>JBPCMT010000164.1:0-3474 GCA_051001995.1 Thermoleophilaceae bacterium | reverse complement strand
CCTTCACTTCACGATCGCCGAGAACATGGGCCGGCCGGGATGCGGGATCCCGTCGGCGGGGTTCCGCTGGCTGCCGACCCGCCAGCCGGTGGTCCTCGAGGAGTGGCCGCCGGCCCCGGGCGGGGACCCGCACCGCTTCACGACGGTCGCCAGCTGGCGCAACCCGTTCGGGCGGCTCGAGCACGCCGGCCGAACCTACGGGATGAAGCTCGACGAGTTCCGCAAGGTCATCGAGCTTCCCGAGCGCTCGGCGCACCGGTTCGAGCTCGCCCTCGACATCCACCCCGACGAGGTGCCCGACCTCGACCGGCTCCACGCCCACGGTTGGGAGCTGAGCGACCCGCGCGCCGCCTCGGCCACCCCGGAGGCCTTCCGCCGCTACGTCCAGGGAGCCGGCGCCGAGTTCTCGGTCGCGCAGGGCGTCTACGTCGAGACCGACAGCGGCTGGTTCAGCGACCGCACCGCGCGCTACCTCGCCTCCGCCAAGCCCGCGCTCGTGCAGGACACCGGTTTCAGCCGCCAGCTGCCAGTCGGCGAGGGGCTCGTGCCGTTCTCGGACCTCCAGGAGGCGGTCGCCGGCGCCGAATCCATCGCCGGCGACTACCGGCGTCACTGCGAGGGCGCCCGAGCGATCGCCGAGGAGTACTTCGACTCCGACCTGGTCCTGACCCGCTTCCTCGAGGCCGCAGACGTGGCCGGGTGAGCGCGCGGCCCGAGCGCCTGCGGATCGCCTTCAGCGGCATGCTCGCCGGCGACCCCCACCAGGGCGGGGCGAGCTGGGCGGTGCTCCAGTATGTGCTCGGGCTTCTCCGGCTCGGACATGACGTGCTCTTCATCGAGCCGGTGCAGCGCGCCGACGCGGAGGTCGCCGACTACTTCCGCTCGGTGGTGGGGGACTTCGGCCTCACCGACCGTGCCGCGCTGCTGGTGGACGGTTCGCGCGAGACCGTGGGCCTGCCCTACGAGCGGGTGCGGGACCGCCTCACGAACGCCGATCTACTGCTTAACGTCTCCGGCATGCTTGCCGACGAGGACCTCCTCGCCGCGCCCCACCGGCGGGTCTACCTCGACCTCGACCCGGCGTTCAACCAGCTCTGGCACGAGGCGGAGGGGATCGACGTCGGGTTCGATCGGCACGAGCGATTCGTGACCGTCGGCCTCGCCCTGGGGGATCCGGAGTGCCCGGTGCCCACGGGCGGTCGAGCGTGGATCACAACGCCGCAGCCGGTCGTGCTCTCACATTGGCCGCGAGCAGCGGCCGTCGAGCGCGACGCGCTGACGACCGTCGGCAACTGGCGCGGATATGGCTCGATCGAGTGGGAGGGCCGCCACCTCGGCCAGAAGGCGCATTCGCTGCGGCGCTTCTTCGAGCTGCCGGCCCGCACCGACGAGCTGTTCGAGCTGGCCCTGGCCATCCATCCGGACGAGGGGCGGGATCTTGCGGCACTGCGCGAGAGCGGTTGGACGCTCGTCGACCCCGCGCTCGTGGCCGGCACCCCGTCGGCGTATCAGCGCTTCGTCGCCGGATCGAAGGCCGAGCTGGGGATCGCCAAGAGCGGCTATGTGGAGTCGCGCTGCGGCTGGTTCAGCGATCGCAGCGTTTGCTACCTGGCCAGCGGCCGGCCGGTGGTCGCCCAGGACACCGGGTTCGCCCGCCACCTTCCTACCGGGGCGGGGGTCCTAGCGTTCACAACCCTCGAGGACGCGCTCACCGCCATCGAGGAGCTCAACCGCGATTACGAGGCCCACTCGGACGCGGCGCGCGCGGTGGCCGAGGACGTCTTCGACTCGCAGAAGGTCCTGCCCGCGTTGCTCGAACGGATCGGCGCGAGCGGTTGAGCCTCGTCCCCGACGAGGAGCTAGTGCGAGCTCTAGAGAACTCGCTCAGTCTCCATCACGGCCGGACCACCCGTGTCCACACGCTCGAGCGCCGCGAGTCCGCCTACCGGTCGAGCTTCGCGCTCGAGGAGCTCGACCTGGAGCTCGAGGGCGGGGAGCGCCTCGCCCTGATCTTCAAGGCGCTCGGCGAGGGGGCCCTCTCCGACGCCGCACTCGAGGTCAAGCCACCCTTCCTCCGCGACCCGGTGCGCGAGCTCGAGGTCTACGAGTCGCTGCTCGGCCCGGCCCGGCTCGGCACGGCGACCTGCTTCGGGACCAACATCGAGCCGGCCGCCGGCCGGTACTGGCTGTTCCTCGAGCGCGTCGCGGGCGTTCCGCTCTACGAGGTCGGTCGGCGCGCGACCTGGGAGTACGTGGCCCGCTGGCTCGCACGGGCCCACCGACAGCTCTCCGCCGCGCCGCGCACACCTTCCCTGCTGCGCTACGACGCCGAGTTCTTCTGGCTCTGGCCACCGCGCGCGCTGCGTTCCAGCCGCCTGGACGAGAGCGTCCGCCTGCGGCTGGCGGAGGTCGCCTCCGGCTACGAGGCGGTCGTCGACCGCCTCGTGAACCTGCCGCAGACGGTCCTCCACGGCGAGTTCTATGCCTCCAACGTGCTCGTTGACGATGCCTCCGCGCCGAGCCGGGTTTGTCCCATCGATTGGGAGCAGGCGGGGGTCGGGCCGGGGCTAGTCGACCTCGCCGCGCACGCCGCCGGTCGCTGGTCGCGGGTCGATCGCGGGGCGATCGCCAGTGCGTACCGGGAGGAACTGTCAGACGCGGGCGTCAAGGCGGCCGATACCTTTGAGCGCGATCTTGAGCTCTGCCGACTGCATCTCGCCTTCCAGTGGCTCGGCTGGGCGGACGATTGGACCCCGCCCGACGAGCATCGGCACGACTGGGCCGCGGAGGCGATCCGCATCGCGGACGAGTTATCCCTGTAGCTTGAGGACCCATGTTCGGGCCGGCTAGTCGTCGGCCGTTCAGGCCGCTCACCGCTGCGCGCGACCCCGTCCTCGACTCCCTCGAAGAGTTCGAGTTCGTCGTCTCCGGCGAGGCCCGGCCGACACTCCCGCAGATGCCCCTGCCCCAGAAGACCGTCGAGATCATGCGCGAGGTGCGTCTGCTGCGCCCGGCCTTCGTCCTATACACCGGCGACTCGGTGTGGGGCTACAACGCGGGACGCCAGGAGTTCATCAACGACCTTGATCGCTTCCGCTCGGCCGCCGATGAGACGGGGGTGCCGTTGTTCAACGCACCCGGGAACCACGAGATGCAGTCGGACCCGGAGGCGATCAGCATCGTCCAGCAGCGGGGACAGGACCTTTACGGCTCCTTCGACGTGGGCGATTACCACTTTATTGCCTTGAATACCGACGAGTTCTGCAAAGAAGGGCGCGTGACCGACGAGCAGCTCGAATGGCTGCGCGCGAACCTGGCGGAGCACCGCGACGCGAGGGGGATGTTCGTCTTCATGCACCGCCCGATCTTCTCCTGGTTCCAGGGGGACTTCAACCCGGACGACGCAGAGGTCCTGCAGGCCCTGTTCCGCGAGCATGCGGTTCGAGGCGTGTTCGCCTCCCACGACCACTTCTT
>JBPCMT010000163.1:0-6037 GCA_051001995.1 Thermoleophilaceae bacterium | reverse complement strand
TGCGCGGGATCACCGAGCGTGTCGCGCCGGAGGCCGTGTTCCACCTCGGCGCGCAGATCGACGTGCGCCGCTCGGCCGCCGACCCGGCGTTCGACGCGCGCGTTAACGTCGAGGGCACGATCAACATGCTCGAGGCGGCGCGGGCCGCCGGCGCGCGGCGGTTCGTCAACAGCTCGACCGGCGGCGCGATCTACGGGGAGGGCAGGACGATCCCCGCCCCCGAGGATCACCCGGTGGCGCCCGAGGCTCCCTACGGGCAGTCGAAGTTCGCGGCCGAGGGCTACTGCGAGCTCTTTCGCCGCCTCCACGGCGTGCAGGCGATCTCCCTGAGGTACGGAAACGTGTACGGGCCGCGGCAGGACCCGCTCGGCGAGGCCGGCGTGGTCGCGATCTTCTGCGGGCGCCTGCTCGAGCGGCAGCGCCTGACCGTGTTCGGCGACGGCCTCCAGACGCGCGATTACGTGCACGTCGACGACGTCGTCCGCGCCAACCTCGCCGCGGCGGAATCCGAGGCGGCCGGCGCTCTCAACATCGGGACCGGGGTACAGACGTCGGTCCTCGACCTCGTCGCGGCGCTCGGGCGCGTCACGGGCGCCGACCTCGAGGCCGAGCACGCGCCGGAGCGCCCGGGCGAGGTGCGCCACATCGCGCTCGACGCCTCGCGCGCGCGTGTTGAGCTGGGATGGGAGGCGGCGGTCGCGGTGGACGAGGGGCTCGAGCGGACGCTTGCGTCGCTGCGCTGACGGCCCCTGGTTGACGGCGCGGGGCCGGCAGTGGCGGCAACTTTGCGGCGGCCTGCCGGTGGGGTCGGCCCAGAGCCGCAAAGTGCGCGGAGTCCGGACACCTTGGCGCTATATGTAGGGTCAGTACCCGCCTGCTACGCCCCAGCGCTAGTACAATCGAAGGCGTGGACTGTCCCGCCTGTCACACCGCTACCCGCGTCCTGGAGACCCGCCGTGAGGACCGCGGCGCCGCAGTCAGGCGCCGCCGCGAGTGCCCGAGCTGCGGGAATCGCTTCACGACCTTCGAGCATCGCGAGCGCCCGCCGCTCTTCGTCGTAAAGCGCGGCGGGCGGCGCGAACGCTTCGACGCCGAGAAGCTGCGCGACGGGATGCTGCGAGCGACCTACAAGCGACCGGTCACAGCCGAGCAGATCGACGCGATCGCCGAGCGCATCGAGGCGGAGGCCGAGGCCGCCGGCGGCGAGCTCGACGCCAGCCGGATCGGCGAGCTGTGCCTGGCCGGGCTCGGCGAGGTCGATCGCGTCTCCTCCCTCCAGTTCGCGGCCGTCTACCGGCAACTCGCCGACGTCGAGGACGTCCAGGCCGAGCTTCGGCGTCTACGAGCCTCGTCGTCCTCCGCCTCGGCGTCGAACGGCCTCGGCCGCGGGGTCGCCGGCGCCCCGATTCCGTCCGACGACGACGCCAGCATCGCGAGTCCCCCTGAGCGCGGCCAGCGCGCCGGGAACAGCCGGAAAGACCTCGCGAGGAGAGAGCATGGAGCCCACCGTCAGCGCCGCTGAGAACCCGACCGCCGCCGCCCCCGCCGAGGGCGTAGGGCTGTCCGTCGAGCGCCGCTTCACCGAGCCGGGCATGCATCCCTTCGACGCCGTCGAGTGGGAGCTCCGCGACGCCGTGATCGGCGATCCGGCGGACCCGGCGTTCGAGCAGCGCGGGGTCGAGTTCCCGAAGGCGTGGTCCCAGAACGCGACCAACATCGTGGCCCAGAAGTACTTTCGCGGCCGCCTCGGCACGCCCGAGCGCGAGTCGTCGGTGAAGCAGATGATCGGGCGCGTGGCCGGCACGATCTCTAAGTGGGGAGTCGAGCGCGGTTACTTCGCGACGCAGGAGGACGCCGACGCCTTCGACGCCGAGCTCCACCACATCCTGCTCCACCAGATGGCGGCGTTCAACTCGCCGGTGTGGTTCAACGTCGGCTTCGAGGAGAGCCCGCAATGCAGCGCTTGCTTCATCCTCTCGGTCGACGACACGATGGAGTCCATCCTCGACTGGAACACCAGGGAGGGGATGATCTTCCGCGGCGGGTCAGGGTCGGGGATCAACCTGTCGAACATCCGCAGCTCGAAGGAGCACCTGTCGAAGGGTGGCCTGGCGAGTGGTCCGGTCTCGTTCATGCGCGGCGCCGACGCCTGGGCGGGCACGATCAAGTCCGGCGGCAAGACGCGGCGCGCGGCGAAGATGGTGGTGCTCGACGTCGACCACCCGGACATCCTCGACTTCGTCTGGTGCAAGGCGCGCGAGGAGGAGAAGGCAGCCGCGCTCCGCGACGCCGGCTTCGACATGAGCATCGACGGCGAGGGCTTCACGTCGATCCAGTACCAGAACGCGAACAACTCCGTGCGCGTCACCGACGAGTTCATGCAGCGCGCCGAGCGCGGCGAGGAGTGGACGACGATCGCGCGCACGTCGGGTGATCCGGTAGCCACTCACGACGCGCGCGACCTCCTGAGGCAGATCGCCGAAGCCGCCTGGCGCTGCGCCGATCCGGGCGTCCAGTACGACACGACGATCAACGACTGGCACACGTGCCCGGCGTCGGGGCGGATCAACGCCTCGAATCCGTGCTCGGAGTACATGCACGTCGACGACTCCGCCTGCAACCTCGCCTCGCTTAACCTGATGAAGTTCCGCCGCCAGGACGGCACGGTCGATGCCGAGGCGCTCGAGCACGCCGTCGACGTGATGCTGCTCGCCCAGGAGATCGTGGTCGGGCCGTCGAGCTACCCGACCGAGGAGATCGGGCGCAACGCGCGCGCGTTCCGCCAGCTCGGCCTCGGCTACGCGAACCTCGGCGCGCTGCTGATGTCCAACGGCCTGCCCTACGACTCCGACGAGGGGCGCACCGAGGCGGCGGCGATCACCGCGCTGATGACCGGCCGTGCGTACCGCAAGTCGGCGGAGATCGCGGCGGCGGTCGGACCCTACGAGCGCTACGCCGACAACCGCGAGCCCCACAACGGCGTGATGCGAAAGCACCGCGACGCGGCGTATGACATCGACGCGTCCCTGGCCGCCGACGAGCGTCTGGTCGCCGCGGCGCGGCGGTCGTGGGACGAGGCGGTCGAGCTCGGCGAGCGCCACGGCTACCGCAACGCTCAGGCCACCGTGCTCGCCCCGACGGGCACGATCAGCTTCCTCATGGACTGCGACACCACCGGCATCGAGCCGGACTTCTCGCTCGTCAAGTTCAAGGAGCTGGTCGGCGGCGGGCAAATGACGATCGTCAACAGCACGGTGCCGCTCGCGCTCGACACGCTCGGCTACGAGGGCCATCAGGTCGCGCAGATCGAGGCGCACGTCAACGAGCACGGGACGATCGTCGGCGCGCCGGGACTCAAGGACGAGCACCTGCCGGTGTTCGACGTGGCGGTCGGCGAGCGCGCCATCTCGCACATGGGCCACATCCGCATGATGGGTGCCGCCCAGCCATTCATCTCCGGGGCGATCTCGAAGACCGTGAACATGCCCCAGACCTCGACGGTCGAGGACATCGCCGACGCCTACCTCCAGGCATGGAGGCTCGGAGTCAAGGCGCTCGCGATCTACCGCGACGGCTCGAAGACCGCTCAGGCGCTTCGGACCGACGCCCACGAGGAGAAGCCGGTCGAGGCGTCGGAGGCGACCGCCGCGGAGGCGGCGGCCGCCGAGCCGCGCCCCTTCCGCCGGCGGATGCCGCGCGAGCGCCAGTCGATCACCCACAAGTTCTCGATCGCCGGCCACGAGGGCTACATCACGGCGGGCATGTACGACGACGGCTCGCTCGGGGAGATCTTCCTCACCGACATCGGCAAGGAGGGCTCGACGCTCCGCGGGATGATGAACGCGTTCGCAACATCGGTCTCGATCGCGCTCCAGTACGGCGTGCCGCTCGACACGCTGGTGAACAAGTTCTGCTACATGCGCTTCGACCCGGAGGGGATCACGAACAACCCGGAGATCCCGTTCGCGAAGTCGATGCCGGACTACATCATGCGCTGGCTCGCGAGCCGGTTCCTCGACGCCGACACGCAAGAGGAGCTCGGCATCCTCACGCCGGAGGTACGCGCGCGCAAGGCGGCGCAGGAGGCCGGCATGCGCGACGACACGGCGGGCCCGGCCGCGGGCGAGCGGGCGGGCGGCAACGGCTCGGCGGATGCTGGCAACGGTGTCTCGAACGGCGGCGCCAAGGCCGAGGTCGCGCCGGCGCGGCCGGCCACGACGAAGGCCGCCGCCGAGGCGATGACCGACGAGCCGCCGACGGTGCCGGCCCAGCTACGCGGGCTCGATCTCGGGCCGGCCTGCGGCCAGTGCGGCGGGATGATGCAGCGGACGGGCTCGTGCTACACGTGCTCGTCCTGCGGCAACAACACCGGCTGCGGCTAGGCGCGACAAAGCGCCACCCGTGGGTCAGGCGCCCGATCCCTCCGGCGAGTGCGATCTGGCGGTGGTAGGCGCCGGAATCGTCGGGCTTGCCGTGGCGCGCGAGGCGCTGTCGCGCCGGCCCGACTCGCGCGTCGTCGTGCTCGAGCGCGAGGCGGAGGTCGGCCTTCACCAGACGGGGCGCAACAGCGGCGTCGTGCACGCCGGCGTCTACTACGCGCCGGGGTCGCTCAAGGCGCGCCTGTGCGCGGCCGGCGCGCGCGAGCTCTACGACTACTGCGACTCGCGCGGCATCCCGGCTACCCGCTGCGGGAAGCTGATCGTCGCCGCCGATCGCGGTGAGCTCGCGCGACTCCACAAGCTCGAGTGGCGCGCCCGCGCGAACGGCGTACCCGGCCTCAGGCGGCTCGGGCGCTCCGAGATCCGGGAGGTCGAGCCCCACGCACAGGGAATCGCGGCGCTTCACTCGCCGGCGACCGGGGTCGTCGACTTCCGGCATGTGGCCCGTGCGCTCGCCACCGACGTGACTGCAGCCGGGGGAACGGTGGCGACCTCGTGCGCGGCCGCGTCCGTCGAGCCCGGCCGGCGCGCGCTGGGGCTGCGCCATGCCGACGGTGAGACCGTGGCACGCCGGGCGGTCTTCTGCGCCGGCCCGTGGTCCGACCGGCTCGCGGCGGCGGCGGGCGCTCCCGCCGAGCCGCGGATCGTCCCCTTCCGCGGCGCCTACCTCCGCCTCCGGCCCGAGCGACGGGACCTCGTGCGCGCGCTGATCTACCCGGTTCCCGACCCCGGCCTGCCGTTCCTCGGCGTCCACCTGACGCGCCACCCCGCCGGCCAGGTGCTGGTGGGGCCCACGTCGCGGATCGCGGCGACCCGCGACGTGACCGACCGGCGCCCAAGGGTCGCCGACCTGCGCGCGACGCTCAGCTGGCCGGGCAGCTGGCGGCTCGCGGCGAGCCACTGGCGCGCCGGCCTCCTGGAGCTGCGGCGAGCCGCGGGGCGCGGCGTGCTCGCCGCCGAGGCCGCGCGCTACGTGCCCGAGATCGAGGCGAGCGACCTCCTTCCCGCGTTCAGCGGCGTCCGCGCGCAGGCGCTCGCGCGCGACGGCACCCTGCTCGACGACTTCGTGGTCTCCGAGACCGAGCGCGCGGTGCACGTGCGCAACGCGCCGTCGCCCGCGGCCTCCTCGTCGCTCGCGCTCGCGCGTCTGATCATGGACCGCGTGGAGCGGCTACCGTAGGGTCCGGCATGAGCACTCCCCGCCCCGAGCACCCCGCTTCCTCCGGCATGGCGAGGCAGCGCGGCATCCGCGGCGCCCTCGCGCGGGCCGGGCTTGTCCGACCGTCGCACGGCACCGTCATCGCGGGCGTGGCGGCCGGGCTGGCGCGGCGACTGGGCGTCAGCGCGTGGCTCGTGCGCGGCGTCTTCGTCGTGTCGATCGTGCTTCCCGGCCCGCAGTTCCTGATCTACGCGGCGCTGTGGATTGCGATGCCGCGTCAGGGCTAGCGTCCGGGCCTCCGCCGCGTCCCCACTACAGCCGCGGCAGCTCCTGCGTCAACGCCAGCACCGGGGCGAACAGGTCGCCGAGCCGGTCGACCCGCTCGAGCAGCTCGTCGGAGTCGAACACGAGCCGCTCGGAGTCGCCGGCCTCGACGGCC
>JBPCMT010000162.1:0-9846 GCA_051001995.1 Thermoleophilaceae bacterium | reverse complement strand
CGCGTACGTTGGTCACGAGCGCGGCCAAGCGGTCGATGTCCTTCTTCGTGCGCCTCTCGGTGATGGCTACCAGCAGGCCATCCTCGTACTCGGGGTAGTCGCGCCCGAGCCGGTAGCCCGGGTTGATCCCCGCCGCACGCGCCTCGGCGGAGAGCGCGTCGAGGTCCGGCACGCGGACGGCGAACTCGCGCACGACCGGGCCCGGGTTGATCGCCTCGAGTCCGAGCGCCTCGCGCGCATAGTGGGTGCGGCGCAGCATCAGCTCGCCGAGCTCGACGAGACCGCGACGCCCGAGCCACGACAGGTAGATCACCCCGGCGAGGGCGTTCAGCGCCTGCGATGTGCAGATGTTGTGGGTCGCCTTCTCGCGCGCCCGCGCGACGAGTGCGTCGAGGTCGGGCACGCGCACCGCGAACTCGCGCACGAACGGGCCGGGATTGATCGGCTCGGCGCAGAGCTGCGCGCGCGCGTAGTGGGTGCGGCGCAGCATCAGCTCGCCGAGCTCGACGATGCCGGCTCGCCCGAGCCACGAGAGGTAGACGACGCCGGCGAGCGCGTTGAGCGCCTGCGCCGTGCAGATGTTGTGGGTGGCTTTCTCGCGCCGAATGTGCTGCTCGCGCGTCTGGAGCGTGAGCACGAAGCCGCGGCGGCCGTCGGCGTCCACGGTCTCGCCGGCGATCCGGCCGGGCATCCTGCGGATGAAGCGCTCCTTGGCGGCGAAGAAGCCGAACGACGGGCCACCGAAGTCGAGCCGGCCGCCGAGCGTCTGCCCCTCGCCCAGGCAGACGTCCACGTCGAAGTCGCCGGGCGGGCGCAGCACGCCGAGCGTCAGCGGGTCGGCCGAGCACACCACGAGCGCCCCGGTGCGCCGTCCCGCCTCGACCAGCGGCCCGAGGTCCTCGACCGAGCCGAGGAAGTTCGGCTGCGAGAGGAAGACCGCGGCGGTGTCCTCGTCCACGGCGGCCGCAAGGGCCTCGACGTCGGTCACGCCGGCGTCGGTGAGCGGCGCATCGACGACGTCGGTCCCGAAGCCCGCCGAGTAGGCCCGCAGCGTCTCGCGCGCGTGCGGGTGGAGGCCGCGGGAGCAGACGAAGCGCGAGCGGCCGGTCTCCCCGAGCGCCAGGTACCCCGCCGCCGGCACCGACGATGGTCCCTCGTACAGCGACGCGTTCGACACCGGCAGGCCGGTGAGCTCGGAGATCGCGGTCTGGAACTCGAACATCACCTGGAGGCCGCCCTGGGAGATCTCCGGCTGGTACGGCGTGTAGGGCGTGAGGTACTCCGAGCGCTGGGTGATCGAGTCCACGAGCGCCGGGACGTAGTGGTCGTACATCCCGGCCCCCACGAACGTGACCTCGTCGTCGCAGCTGCGATTGCGCCGCGCCAGCGCGTCGAGCTCGTCGGCCACCTCCTGCTCGGACACGCCCCGCGGCAGGTCGAGCTCGCGGTCGAGCCGAACGCCGGCGGGGATGTCGGCGAACAGGTCCTCGAGCGAGCCCGCGCCGATCGCCGCCAGCATGGCGGCGCGGTCCTCGTCGGTTGTGGACGTGTAGCGGCTCAAGTGGGGGCGGTCAGCTGCTTTGCAGCAGGTTCCGGTAGGCCGCCGCGTCCAGCAGCGCGTCGCGCTCGGACGGGTCGGTCAGCCTGACGCGCACGAGCCAGCCCTCGCCGTAGGGGTCCTCGTTGATCTTCTCGGGCGCGTCGGCGAGCGCGTCGTTGACAGCCACGATCTCGCCCGACATCGGGGCGAACACGTCGGAGACGGCCTTGACCGACTCGACCTCGGCGTAGGACTGGTCCTTGCTCGTCTGCTTGCCGGCCTCCGGCGGGTCGAAGAAGACGACCTCGCCGAGCGTGTCCTGCGCGTACCAGGTGATCCCGAACGTCGCCTCGTCGCCCTCGATCCGCGCCCAGTCGTGCTCCGGGTGGTACAGCAGCTCCTCGGGGTAGCTCTCGTCGGCCACTCAGTCCTCCTTGGCGTATAGGGGCTTGTCGCGGACCTCGGCGGGCCGGCGCCGGCCGCGCACGTCCACCTCGACCGCCGTGCCCGGCGCGGCCGCGTCCGCCGGAACGTAGGCCATCCCGATGCCGGTGCCGAGGGAGGGCGACACCGTCCCGCTCGTCACGACGCCGGCGCGCTCGCCCTCGACCAGCACCGGGTTGCCGGGCCGCGGGATGCCCGGTCCGGTGAAGGCGAACGGCACGAGCCGCTCGCGCGGCTCCACCGATCGCAGCGCCTCGGAGCCGACGAAGTCGGTGTCGAGCTTGCATGCCCACCCGAGACCGGCGGAGATCGGGTCGCGGTCCTCGGAGAGGTCGTTGCCATAGAGATGGAAGCAAACCTCGAGCCGCAGGGTGTCGCGGGCGCCAAGGCCGGCGGGCGTCGCCCCGTCACCCGTCAGGGCGTCCCAGAGCGCCTCCGCGCCGTCCGGAGCGCACAGCAGCTCGACGCCGTCCTCGCCGGTGTAGCCGGTCCCGCAGACGAGGCAGTCGACCCCGGCCACGCGCCCGGGGGCGACGCGCATCCGCGCGGGCGCCTCGCCCTCCAGGCGGCGGTCGAGGATCGAGCGCGCCGCCGGCCCCTGGAGCGCGAGCATCGCGTGGTCGGCCGCGACGTCGCGGACCGTGACGTCGAAGCCGCCGGTGTGCTCGGTGAGCCAGGCGAAGTCGCGCCCGTGGTTGGCGGCATTCGTGACGGTCAGGTAGCGGTCCGGTCCCGTCCTGTAGGTGAAGAGGTCGTCGAGCACGCCGCCGTCGTCGCGGCAGAGCACCGAGTACTGCGCCTTGCCCTCCTCGAGACGGGTGACGTCGTTCGAGAGCGCGCGCTGGAGGAAGCGCTCCGCGTCCGGGCCGCTGGTCTCCACCTGGCCCATGTGAGAGACGTCGAAGATCCCGGCCTCGGTGCGCACCGCCAGATGCTCCGCGCGAATCCCCGCGTACTCGACCGGCATCTCCCACCCGGCGAACGGGACGAGCCGCCCGCCCGCGGCCCGGTGACGGGCGTGAAGGGGGGTGC
The DNA here is from genome assembly GCA_051001995.1 of Thermoleophilaceae bacterium. GTDB lineage: Bacteria > Actinomycetota > Thermoleophilia > Solirubrobacterales > Thermoleophilaceae > CAWEHQ01. Next base: position 6,830 of record JBPCMT010000162.1, on the reverse strand, counting down.
GCCGGAGCGTCTCAGTGGCGGCCGCCAAGACGGCCTGACCCTACCAACGGACCCTCCCTGATCCGTGGTCGGCTAGGCTCGCGGCGCTCGATGAGAGGCGCGAAGCTCAGGCGACTGAAGGCAACCGCCGCGGCGGCGGCGCTCGCGGCGCTCGTGCTCGCGGCCGGTCCCGCCCACGCCGGAGAGCTCGAGACCGTGCCCGGCGAGAGCCAGCGGTCCGGCCCGGGCACGCTGTTCGACTACGTGGTCAAGGTCGAGCGCGGCATCAGAATCGAGCGCCAGCGCTTTGCCGACACGGTGCAGGAGATCCTGTTCTCCGACCGCAGCTGGACCGGGACGGGCGAGGTCGCGTTCGAACGCGTGCGCCGCAGCCCCAGCACGAAGATCATCCTCGCGAAGCCGAACACGGTCGACCGGCTCTGCGCCCCACTCGACACGAACGGCACCTACTCGTGCAGCATCGGCGAGCGGGTGGTGCTCAACCGCCGCCGCTGGGTGCGTACGGTGGACCACTGGCCCTCATCGCGCAGGAACTACCGGCGGATGCTCGTCAACCACGAGGTCGGCCATCGCATCGGCCACGGGCACCGCTCCTGCCCGGGTTCGGGAAAGAAGGCGTTCGTGATGCAGCAGCAGTCGATCAGCCTCGATGGGTGCCGCGCGAACTGGTGGCCGCGAAAGCCGGAGCTGCGAGCCACGCGGCGGATGTACTCGGCGAGCGCCGCGAAGGGCGCGCCGGGCTACGTCGAGTAGTCGGTCAGTCCTTCAGGAAGGAGGGAATGTCGATGTCGTCGTCCGGGATCTCGAGCGACGAGCGCTGGCGGTCGTCCATCGAGATGTCACGGCGCCGGCCGCGCTCGGGCTCGCGCCGCGGCGTCTGATCGGAGCGGTAGAGCGGGGCCCTCAGCCCGCCCTTGTCGAACCCGGTCGCGATCACGGTCACGCGGACCTCGTCGGCGAGCGCCTCGTCGATCACGGCGCCGAAGATGATGTTGGAGTCCCGATCCGCGGCCGCCTGGATGATCTCGGCGGCCTCGTTGACCTCGAACAGGCCCAGGTCGGAGCCGCCGGTCATGTTGAGCAGGATCCCGGTGGCGCCCTCGACCGACTGCTCGAGCAGCGGGCTCGAGATCGCCGCCTTGGCCGCCTCGGAGGCACGGCTCTCGCCGCTGGCCTCGCCGATGCCCATCAGCGCCGAGCCGGCCTCGTGCATGATCGTCCGCACGTCGGCGAAGTCGAGGTTGATCAGCCCGGGGATCGTGATCAGGTCCGTGATCCCCTGGACGCCCTGGCCGAGCACGTTGTCCGCCTCGCGGAAGGCGTCGAGGATCGTCGTCCGGCGCTCGACCAGGCCGAGCAGCTTCTCGTTCGGGATCACGATCAGCGTGTCCACGTGCTCGCGCAGGCGGTCGATGCCGTCCGCGGCCTGCTGGGACCGGGTCGTGCCCTCGAACTCAAACGGGCGCGTGACGACGCCGACGGTGAGGGCGCCGATCTCGGTCTTCGACACCTCGGCGATCACCGGCGCCGCGCCGGAGCCGGTGCCACCGCCCTCGCCGGCGGTCACGAACACCATGTCCGCGCCCTTGAGCGCGTCCTTGATCTCGTCGCGGCTCTCGTTCGCCGCGCCGAGCCCGGCCTCCGGGTTCGCGCCGGCGCCAAGGCCGCGCGTGAGCTGGGCGCCGATCTGAAGCTTCACGTCGGCGTCCGTCATCTGAAGCGCCTGCGCGTCGGTGTTGACGGCGATGAACTCCACGCCCTTGAGCCCCGCGTCGACCATCCGGTTGACGGCGTTGGTCCCGCCGCCGCCGACGCCGACGACCTTGATCACCGCGAGGTAGCTGCCGGTATTCATGTCAGTTGCCTGGATTCCTCTCCCTCGCCGGGCGCCCAGGGGGCCCGCCCTTCGATCGAAAGCTCAAGCCGGAGTTCAGCCTCTGTCGCTCCGGTGGTTCCCGGAAAGTCGCACTGTAAAGCACGTTCCCCGGTCTCTGTCAACGTGCGGCAGGATTTCGTTCAGCCAGAACTCTCCATCGGTGGTCGAGAGTTGGCCTACTCTGGACTATGGCTTGAGGGTGTGGCCGTGGGCCGCTCAGCCGCCCACCGCGGGACGCTCGGGCAGCGAGACGTCGACGTAGCCCGCCCCCGCGGCGTCGCCCTGCGCGAGCACCGCGGCCGCCGCGATCCACTTGGCGTCGGCGCGCGACGAGTCGCCGAGCACCACCAGCGGGCCATCCTCGAGCACGGCCACCAGCCGGCCGCCACGAGGCTCGACGACCTCGACGCGGCGCGCCAGGTTCGCCGGGGCGGCGTCCACCGCCGCGAGCCCGTCGAGCGTCGCGTCCCCTGTCACCGTGCCGCCTTCGGGCGCCTCGCCGGGCAGGCGCGGGAGCGAGCCGTCGGCCGCGAAGTCCGGCAGCAGCGTGCCGTCGGCGGCGGCGGGCACGGCCGTGCCGTCGGCTGCTTCGACCATCGCAACCGGGCGCCGTTCCGCGACCTCGACCTCGAGCCCGTGCGGAAGGTCCACGCTCGTGTCGATCCCGGCGACCGCGGGGTAGGAGGCCACGGCGCGCTCAAGCGCCTCGGCGTCCACGTTCAGGGTCGTCATGCCCTCCGCCGCGCGGCGGAGCTCCGTGCGGATCTCGCCGGCGTCGCCGGTGGTCAGGCCGGTGACGGTGGTGTTCTCGACCGCGACCAGCGGGGAGTCGCGCAGCCAGAGCAGGTAGCCGGCGGCCAGCAGCGCCGCGAGCAGCGTCGAGAGCACAACGGCGAGGCGGAGACGCGGCGGGAGAGCCGACAGCATCCGGCGCAAGTCAGGGCCCGCCCGCGGCGGGGGCATCCGTGTCGCCGAGCACCTGGACCTCGGCCTCGAGCTCCAGGCCGAAGCGCTCGCGCACGCGGTCGCGGCCCGCGTCCATCAGCGCCAGCACGTCGGCGGTCGTGGCCTCGCCCGTGTTCTCGACGAAGTTCGCGTGCTTCTCCGAGAAGCGCGCCCCGCCGACGGTCAGCCCGCGGCAGCCGGCCGCCTCGAGCAGCTGCCCCGCCGTACGGCCCAGGGCGCGCGGGTCCCACGGGTTCTTGAACGTCGACCCGAACGTTTTGATACCCGACGGCTGCGCTGCCTTGCGCTGCTCGCGCATCCTGCCGAGCGTCGCCTTGACCTCGGCGGGGTCGGCCGGCTCGAGCGCGAAGGCCGCCCGCGCCACCACCTCGCGCGAGGTGAGGTTCGATCGCCGGTAGGAGAACTCGAACGCCGCGGGCGGGCGGGGCTCGGCGCCGCCGGCCGTGGCCACCTCGACCCACGCGAGCACCCGGCCGAGGTCGCCTCCATACGCGTTCGCGTTCATGCGGACGGCGCCGCCGACGGTCCCCGGGATGTTGACGCCGAACTCGAGCCCGCTCAGGCCGAGGTTCGCGGCGGTCGCCGCGGCCTTCGGCAGGCGTGCGCCTCCGCCGCAGACGAGCCGGTCCTCGTCGCGCTCGATCTTCGTCAGGTCTCCTTCCAGCTTGACCACCAGTCCACGAAAGCCAGCGTCGGCTACGAGCAGGTTCGAGCCGGAGCCGACCACTCCTACCTCGAGCGCCTCGCGCTCGGCCCAGGCGAGCAGGTCGACGAGGCGCTCGACCGAGCCCCCGCGGGCGAAGAAGTCGCCGGGCCCGCCGGTCCGGACCGTCGTGAGCCGCGCGAGCGGGTAATCGGACTCGACCCCGTCCGGCCTGGCGGCGGTCACGCCGCCTCCGCCGGCCGGCCGCCCGCTTCGGACGCCGTCAGCCGCGCCGCCAGGCGGTCCACGTCGCCCGCCCCGAGGGTGAGCACCACGTCGCCCTCGCGAAGCTCCGCGCGCAGCAGCCGCTCGGCGTCGTCCATCGACGGCGTCCAGTAGACGGGCCGGCCGCCGCCGGCGTCCGCCGTGGCCGCGGCGACCTGCCAGCCGGACACGCCCGGGTGGTCCTCCTGGCGCTCGCGCGCCGGGTAGATCGCCAGCACGCAGGCCACGTCAGCCAGCGCGAGCGCGCGGCCGAACTCGCGCGCGAGGTGGTGCGTGCGCGAGTAGAGGTGGGGTTGGAAGCACGCCACCACGCGACGCGCGCGGAGCGTGCGCGCGGCCTCGAGCGCGGCGCGGACCTCGGTCGGGTGGTGGGCGTAGTCGTCGAAGACGCGCGCGCCGGTCGGGGTACGCCCGCGCTCCTCGAAGCGGCGAGCGGCGCCGGCGAAGTCGGCGAGCGCCGCGGCGCCCTCGCGGAGCGTCACGCCCGCCTTGCGGCACGCGGCCAGCGCCGCCAACGCGTTCAGCACGTTGTGCTCGCCGGGGACCGGGAGCGCGACCTCGACGCCGTCCACGACGAACGCCGATCCGAACGGCTCGCGCCGCACGCCGTCGGCGGCGAGGTCGCCGGCGCCGATCCCGAAGGTCTCGACGTCACCGACCTCGAGCCGCGGCCCTGCCGTCTGAGGACCGAGGCCGGCGCGGCGCGGGACGATCGCCTCCCAGGCAATCCGAGCCGGCGCCGAGGCGGCGAACTCGGCGAAGGCCGCCTCGAGCTCGAGCGTCGAGCGGTAGGTCGCGTGGTGGTCGATCTCCATGTTGGTCACGACCGCGACCTCGGGGTCGAGCTTGAGGAACGAGCGGTCGGACTCGTCGGCCTCGACGACCGCCCAGTCGCCTGACCCCCAGGCGGCGTTCGTGCCCGCCAAGCGCAGCTCGCCGCCGATCATGTAGGCCGGCTCGCGCCCCGTCCGCGACAGCACGTGCGCCGCCATGCTCGCCGTGGTGGTCTTGCCGTGGGTGCCGGAGACGGCGATCGAGCGCTTGAGCCGCGCGGCCTGCGCGAGCAGGTCGCCGCGGTGGATCACCGGCGCACCCCTCTCGCGCGCGGCGCGAAGCTCGGGGTTGTCACCGGCGATCGCCGTCGAGACGACAACCTCGGCGTCGGGCGGCACGTTCGCCGCATCATGGCCGATGACGGGCTCGACGCCGGCGGCCCGCAGCCGCTCGCAGAACGAGGAGTCCGCGCGGTCCGAGCCGGTGACGGTCGCGCCCAGTGCCCGCGCGACCAGCGCGAGCCCGCTCATCCCGGCGCCGCCGATGCCAATCAGGTGAAGCCTGCGGCCCGCCCACGGCAGCCGGCCCGCGCCCGCGCGTCTCTCCGCTACGGCGTCCGCCTCGGGCATCGCTCGAACCGTACAGCGGGCCCAGGCCGCCACTCCGAGCCGAGCAGTGGGCTGGACTAGAGTCTCGCCGGGCGGGGCTCGCCGGGCCTCAGCCGCGAGCCGCGACCCTGCAGGACGTCCACGTCGCGAAAGGAGAAACCGATGGCGTACTCCGTACCGGACCTGCCCTACGACTACGACGCCCTCGAGCCTCACATCGATGAGGCGACGATGCGCGTGCATCACGACAAGCACCACCAAGCCTACGTCGACAAGGTGAACGGGGCACTGGAGGGCACGGACCTCGAGGGCACGTCGATCGAGGACGTGATCAGCGACCTCTCCGCCGTGCCCGAGGACAAGCGCAACGCCGTCCGCAACAACGGCGGCGGACACCTCAATCACACCCTCTTCTGGGAGTCCCTGTCTTCGGACGGCGGCGGCACTCCGGACGGCGATCTGGGGGAGGCGATCGCTTCCACCTTCGGCTCGTTCGACGACTTCAAGCAGCAGGTGAAGGACACCGGCATCAACCAGTTCGGCTCCGGCTGGGCGTGGCTCGTCCACCACGGCAGCGGGCTCGCAGTGGTCGGGACGCCGAACCAGGACAACCCGATTTCCGACGGGAAGACGCCGCTGCTCGGCGTCGACGTTTGGGAACACGCCTACTACCTCCAGTACCAGAACCGGCGTCCCGACTACATCGACGCGTGGTGGAACACGGTCGACTGGGCGAAGGTCGCCGAGCGCTACGCCGCGGTCGAGGGATAGGCCGGGCACCGGCAAAGCGCCGATCAGCGAGAGCACCCGCGCGTACACGACCGGCGCGGGTGCCGCCTCGCTCGGCGTGGCGGCCACCGGGCTCGTCACCTACGCGTACTTCTCGCTGGCGAGCCACGCGCTCGCGCCCGCCGACTACGGGCGGATCACGCTGCTGTGGGCGGCCGTGTTCATCGCGGTATCGGTTCTCTACCGCCCGGTCGAGCAGCTCCTCGCGCGCACGGTCGCCGACCGCGACGCGCGGGCCGGGCTCGGCGGAGGGATCGGCTCGCGCCGCCCGCTGCGCGACGCGGCACGCATCCAGCTCGCGCTGGCGGCGGCATTCACCGCCGCCGCGCTGGCGCTGCGCGCGCCGCTTCAGGACGGACTCCTCGGTGGCTCGGCGGCGCTGTACTGGATCCTGCTCGGGGCCGTGCTCGCCTATGCCGCGAGCTACTTCGCGCGCGGAGTGCTGTCCGGCCGCGGCCGCCTCGGCGCCTACGGCGGACTCCTGCTGCTGGAGTCGAGCGTGCGGGTGCTGTTCGCTATCGCGGTGGCGGTCGGCCTGGCGGCCGGCGCGTCGTTCGTAGCGTTTGGGATGGTCGTCGGGCCGGCGGTGTCGCTCGCAGTCGTGGCCGCCTTCTTCGCGCGCGGCACCCCGCGCCCTCCCCGAACGTCGACCGCAATGGCGCTTCCCCAACCGGGCGAGGCGGTCGAGCCCGAGTTCACGCTGCGGCGCGGCGCCGGCTACGCGGGCGGCGTGCTGGCCGTCATGGCCTGCGAGCAGGCGTTTCTCAACGTGGGGCCTGTGCTCGTCAACGCCACCGAGGGCGCCGGCGGCGCCGCGCTTGCCGGCTTCGTCTTCAACGCACTGTTGATCGTGCGCGCGCCGCTGCAGCTCTTCCAAGCAGTGCAGGCG
>JBPCMT010000161.1:0-2526 GCA_051001995.1 Thermoleophilaceae bacterium | reverse complement strand
GCGATGGACCGCGAGCGCTGCATCCTCTGCTACCGCTGCGTGCGCTTCTCGCAGGAGATCGCCGAGGACTACCAGCTCGTCTTCCTGGACCGCGCCGACCACACCTTCGTCGGCACCCACGACGGGCACCCCTACGTCGCCCCCTTCAGCGGCAACATCATCGAGCTCTGCCCGGTCGGGGCGCTGACCTCGACCGCGTACCGCTTCCGCGCGCGACCGTGGGAGATCGAGGGCGCGGGCACGGTCTGCACGATGTGCCCGAGCCAGTGCAACGTCGAGCTGACGGTGCGCGACGACTCGAAGGTGATGCGCGTGCTGGCCCGCGACAACGTCGAGGTGGACGATGGCTGGCTCTGCGACAAGGGGCGCTTCGGCTACCAGTCCTTCCACGCGACCGACCGCGTGCTCGAGCCGATGGTGCGTGACGGCGGCGCGCTGCGGCCGGTCTCGTGGGAGCGCGCGATCTCCGAGGCCGCCGCCGCGCTGCGCAAGGCGGGCGAGCGAACGGCGGCGATCGTCGGCGGCGAGGCCACCAACGAGGAGGGCTACCTGCTCCAGGAGCTGGTGCGCGGCGTGCTGGGCTCGCCGCACGTTGACTCGCGCCGCGGGGGCACGATCGGCGCCGGCCTCGCGCGCACGCTCGCCCGCCCCGAGCTGGCCGCGCGCGTGTCGGACGTCGAGTACGCCGGGGCCGTCCTGGTGCTCGACTCAGAGCTGGTGGACGAGGCGCCGATCATCGACCTGCGCGTCCGCAAGGGGCGGCGGCGCAACGCGGTCAAGGTCGTGGTGGCCACCAGCCGGATGAGCTCGCAGGACCCCGATGCGGACGCTGTGCTGCGCTTCGCGCCCGGCGCCGGCGAGGCGGCAGCGGCGGCCCTGGCCGCGGCGCTCGACGAGGGTGCCCGCGACGGCCGCGACCTCGATGACCTGGCGGCGCGGGCGGGCGCGGCGCCGGACACGGTGCGCGCTGCCGCTGCGGCGCTGCGCGGGTCGGGCCCGGTGGTGGTGCTGTACGGCGAGCGGCTCGGCGACGGCGAGCGCGGCTCCCATGCGCTGGGCGCCCTGCTCGCCCTCGCGCGCGCCCTCGACGTACCCGGCACAGAGGGCGCGGGGCTGATCGAGGTTCCCGCGGGGGCGAACGGGCGCGGGCTGCGCGAGGTCGGCTGCCTGCCGACGCTCGGCCCCGGGCTGATCGACCCGGCCCAGGGCAGCGAGGTCGCAAGCGGGCGCTCGGCAGCGGCGATCGCGACCGCCCTGGCGGATGGCGACCTCTCGACGCTCGTCCTGCTTCAGGCCGACCCGATCGGCCTGCCGGACCGGCCGGCCTGGGAGGCCGCGCTCGACGCGGCCGGCACCGTGATCGCGTTCGCCGACTTCGTGGAGGGGGCGCTCGTGGAGCACGCCGACGTCGTCTTTCCCGCCGAGGCCTACGCGGAGAAGGAGGGCACCGTCACCCACCCCGACGGGCGCGTGCAGCGCCTGCGCCAGGCGATCGCCCACCCCGGCGAGGTCCGGTCCCAGGCCGCCGTGCTCGTGAGCCTGATCGAGACGCTCGCCGAGGAGCCGCCTGGCTACGAGACGGTGGGCAGGGTCAGTGAGCGCATCTTCGCGACGGTGCCCTTCTACGGCGGCCTGACGCTCGAGGAGGTGGGCGGCCGGGGCGTGCGCTGGCAGGAGCGCCAGGCGGCCGCGGCGCTGGACGCGCCCGAGCTTTCGGAGGACGCCCCCGAGACCGCGCCGGAGCTCTCGGACCCCGGCGCCGGCTTCCGCCTCGGGACGGCACGGCCGCTGTGGTCGGGTCGCGAGACCCGCCACGCCGAGGTGCTCCGCTTCCTCGCTCCGCGCCAGCGAATCGAGCTGGCGCCGGACGACGCCCGCCGGCTCGGCGTGGCGCCGGGCGACGAGGTGGTCGTGGCCGTGGACGGCCGCCGCGTCCGCGGCCCGGCCACGCTGCGCGACGGCGCCCAGCCGGGGTCGGTCTTCCTCGTCGAGGGCACCGACGAGGAGGACGCCAACGTGCTCACGAACGGCGCGCCGCGACGAGTGGAGGTGCGCAGGGCATGAACCCACCCGCGCTGCTGGCACAGGCCGCGACGCCGGAGTCGACGCTCGTCCAGATCGTCAAGGCGATCGTGATCTTCGCGTTCATCCTCCAGATCGTCCCGCTGGTCCTGCTGCTCGAGCGCAAGCTGCTCGGGCGCTTCCAGTCGCGGCTGGGGCCGAACCGGGTTGGCCCCTTCGGGCTCATGCAGCCGCTGGCCGACGTGCTCAAGCTGGTCTCGAAGGAGGCCTCGACGCCGAGCACGGCGGTCCCATGGATGATGGCGATCGCCCCGGTGATCTCGATCTTCGCCGCGGTCGCGACTCTGGCGATCATTCCGTTCGGGCCGGTGGGCGCTTGGGGCGGCGACTTCGGCCTCTACGGGATCGACGTCTCGATCGGGATCCTCTACTTCTTCGCGTTCGGGTCGCTCGCCTTCTACGCGCTGATGCTCGGCGGCTGGTCGTCGGGCTCCAAGTACTCGT
>JBPCMT010000160.1:0-5748 GCA_051001995.1 Thermoleophilaceae bacterium | reverse complement strand
CCGAAAGTGCTCCTCCCTCCTCGGCCCCTGCTTTTCTGGCCCCGCCGGCCGGGCCGGCGCCGGCGCTCGGCCCTCGTGGCTAGAGCCCTCCGATCCTGTCGATCGGCCAGTAGGTGAGGAAGGCGTTGCCGATGACGGAGTCCTCGGGGACGGGGCCCCAGACACGGCTATCGGCGCTCGATCCACGGTTGTCGCCCATCATAAAAAAGTGCCCCGGCGGAATCGTGATCTCGTTTGGGAGGTTGCAGTTGCCGCAGGCCACGTCGCCCTTGACGTACGGCTCGTCGAGCGGCTCACCGTTGATGTTGACGATGCCGTCGATCACCGTCAGCTCGTCGCCCGGCTCCCCCACCACGCGCTTGATGAAGTTCATCTCGGACTCGCCCGCGGTGGGCTCGGGGCAGGCCTCGGCGGCCTGGTCGTAGTCAGCGGTCCCGCACTTGTTCTCGTCGGCTCCCGCGGGCGGCTTGAACACCACGATGTCGCCGATATGCGGCTCGGAGAACCGAAGGCTGACGCGATCGACCAGGACGCGCTGGCCGACTTCCAGCGTGGGCACCATCGACTCGCTCGGGATCCGAAACGGCTTGATCAGCACCGCCTGGATGCCGAGCGCCAGCCCCAGCGCCACGGCGACGATCAGCAGCAGCTCGACGAAGGAGCTGCGGCGTCGCCCGCGCCCGCGCTGGGCGACTGGCGGCACTACCGGTCCGCCGGCTCTTCGTCCGCGCTCGCCTCCGGCTGCTCGTCGGCCTCGGTGGAGGGCTCGGAGTCGGCCGGCGTCGGTGCCGTGTCCTCGAGCGCGCCCTTTGAGTCGGCCATCTCCTCGCTCGGCGGTTCCGCGAGCGCCTCGGCGGCGGGGCCGGTGTACTGGCGCTCGCGCACGCGGGCGCGCCGGCCGACCCGGCCGCGCAGGTAGTACAGCTTGGCGCGCCGAACGTCGCCGCGGCCGGCGACCTCGATGCGCTCGATCTTCGGCGAGTGGAGCGGGAAGGTGCGCTCGACGCCGACTCCGAAGGACTGCTTGCGCACCGTGAAGGTCTCGCGGGCCCCCGGTCCCTGGCGCTTGATCACGACGCCCTCGAACACCTGCGTCCGGCGGCGGCTTCCCTCGACGACCTGGAAGTGCACCTTCAGGCGGTCCCCGGCGTCGAAGCGCGGGACCTTGCGCAGTTGCTCGCGCTCGAGGCTGTCGATGACTCGGCTCATGGCACGCTGAGGGCGCGGCGCCCACGTCGGGTTCCGGCGGGACGGCGCGCGGAGCAATGGTAGCGGCGGCCGGACCTCGGCGGATTCGCCGTGCCGCGGGGCTAGCCGCGGCGCTCGCCCCGCCGGCGGCTCTGCTCGAGCCGCCAGTCGCGGACGCGCGCGTGGTCGCCGGAGAGCAGCACGTCGGGCACGCGATGGCCCCTCCACTCCGCCGGGCGCGTGTAGTGCGGGTACTCCGGCGCCCCCCCAAGCGCCGGACTGAAGGACTCCTCGGTCGCGCTGTCGGCATGGCCGAGCGCCCCCGGGAGCTTTCGCACCACGGCATCGCAGACCACCATCGCCGCGAGCTCTCCACCGGAGAGGACGTAGCGCCCGACCGAGACGACGTCGGACGCAAGGTGCTCGTGCACGCGTTCGTCGAAGCCCTAGTAGCGGCCGCAGAGGAGCGTCAGGATGGGCTCGTCCGCCAGCTCGTCCGCGAGCGCATCGTCGAACGCGCGCCCGCTCGCGGCCAGCGCCACGACGCGCCCGTCGCGACCGAGCTCCGCCCGGTCCGTGCCGTGACGGGCACGCAGCGCCGCCTCCACCACGTCGACGCGGATCACCATCCCCGCGCCGCCTCCGTAGGGGGTGTCGTCCACCTGCCCGCCGCTCAACGGCGTGCCCGCGCGCAGGTCGATCGCCTCGAGCTCGTGCCCCAGCGAGCGCGCGTTGCGGATGTGGCGCTGCTCGAAGAACCAATCGAACCAGCGCGGAAAGAGGGTGAAGACGTCGATCCTCATGCCCAACAACGCGGCTGCCGCGGAAGCCCGTGCGGCGAGAACCCGCCTCGACCCGCCCGGGACGCCAAGCTCAGTCCACCACGTCGACCAGCACGCGCCCACCATGCTTGGTTGCGGAGGCGCGCATCACCGCTCGCAGCGCGTTGACCGTGCGCCCCTGGCGCCCGATCACCTGCCCGAGATCGCCCTCGGCGACGCGGAGCTCGAGCACCGTGGTCCCATCCTCCTCCTCGAAGGACTCGACGCTGACCTCGCTCGGCTCGTCCACGAGCGCCCGCGCGAGGTACGCGAGCAGGTCCCGGGCCATCAGGAGGGCGCGTCGACCGGCGGCGGCGTGGCCCGAGCCGCGTGCGCGCCGATGCCGCTGGCCCGCATTAGCTTTCGCACCGTGTTCGACGGCTGCGCGCCGCGATCGAGCCAGTGGCGCAAGCGCTCCTCGTCGAGCACGATCTCCGACGGCTCGGTCTGCGCGTTGTAGCGGCCGATCGTCTCGATCACGCGCCCGTCGCGCGGCGAGCGCTGGTCGGCGACCACCACGCGCCAGATGGGATTTCTGCGGCTGCCCACGCGGGTCAGCCTCACTCGTACGGCCAAGCTCGATCGACCTCCGATGGAACGGGTTCGGGTCGGGACGCCGGCGGAGCGCCGCGCGACCGGCGCTGAACGTTACCTGCCGCCGACGAGCTCCTGCAACGACGGCATCCGTCCGGACGCGACCTGGCGCATCAGCTTGCGCATCTGGGCGAACTGCTTGAGCAGCTGGTTGACGGCCTGCACCGAGGTGCCGGAGCCGCGCGCGACGCGGCGGCGGCGGGAGCCGTTCAACAGATCGGGGTTGCGCCGCTCCGCCGGCGTCATCGAGGTGATCATCGCCTGGATGCGGTCGAGCTGGCGCTCGTCCACCTGGAGCTGGGAGAGCTGCTGGCCGCCGAGCCCCGGGAGCATGCCGAGGAGGCTCTGGATCGGACCCATCTTGCGGACCTGCTGCATCTGCTCGAGGAAGTCCTCGAGCGTGAACTCCTCGCGGCGGATCTTTCGCTCGAGCTCCTTGGCCTTGTCGTCGTCGAGCTGGAGCTCGGCCTTCTCGACGAGGCTGAGAACGTCCCCCATGCCGAGGATCCGCTGGGCCATCCGGTCGGGGTGAAAGCGGTCGAAGGCCTCGAGGCGCTCCCCCGACGAGGCGTAGAGGATGGGCTTGCCGGTGACGGCCTTGACCGATAGCGCGGCGCCGCCGCGGGCGTCGCCGTCGAGCTTGGTCATCACCACGCCGTCGAAGTTGACGGTCTCCGCGAACTGCTGCGCCACCGCCACCGCGTCCTGGCCGGTCATCGCGTCGACCACCAGGAGCACGTCGTGCGGCCGCGTCACCTTGCGGATTCGCGCCAGCTCCTCCATCAGCTCCTGATCGACGTGGAGGCGACCCGAGGTGTCCACGATCAGGACGTCGCGCCCGTCGCTCGCCGCGCGCTCGAGCGCCCATTCGGCGATTGCGACCGGGTCGCGGTCGGTGCCCTGCTCGTACACCGCCGCGCCCGCCTGGGCGCCCACCTTCGTGAGCTGCTCCACGGCGGCGGGGCGGTAGACGTCGCAGGCGGCGAGCGCCACGTCGAGTTTGCGCTGCTCGCGGAGGTGGCGCGCCAGCTTGGCGCAGGCGGTCGTCTTGCCCGAGCCCTGAAGCCCGGCCATCAGCACGACCGTCGGCGCTTGCGGCGCGAAGGCAAGCTCGCGGCTCGAGCCGCCCATCAGCTCGGTCAGTTCCTCGTCCACCAGCTTCACGACCTGCTGGCCGGGATTGAGCGACTCGAGCACCTGCGCCCCGAGCGCCCGCTCCTTGACGCGCTCTGTGAACTGCTTGACGACCTGAAAGTTGACGTCGGCCTCGAGCAGGGCGAGGCGCACCTGGCGCATCGCCTTCGCGACGTCATCGTCGGTCAGCGAGCCGCGTGAGCGGACGTCGGAGAGCGCACCCTGGAGGCGCTCGGAGAGAGTCTCGAACATCGTCAGGCGAGGCTAGCTGGCCAGAGTGATCGCGGCGGGCGGTTCTTCCGAAAACCTCATCGTGGGTCTACGGTCAACACGTCCGGTCGAGCGGGTGCTGATCGCGCTGGGTGCGGCGCTCGTGATCGCGACCGCCGGCGCCGCGGTGCTGGCCGGAGGGGACGAGCCGACCGAGGCCACCGCCGGCCCCGCCGAGATGACCGACACCGTGACGATCGACGACTTCGAGTTCATGCCGCCGGAGGCCGCGGTCGCAGCGGGGACCGAGGTGACGGTCGACAACGTCGACGACGTCGGGCACACCCTGAGCTCGGAGGACGGGGGCCTCTTCGACAGCGGCGGCATCGACGCCGGCGACTCGACGACCGTCACGGTCGACGAACCGGGCGAGTACCCCTACATCTGCGAGTTCCACCCGTCGATGCACGGCACGCTCACCGTCGAGTAGCCGCGAGCCGACGTGACGACAGTGCCCGAGTCCGATGACACGCTCCGCTACCTGGGCGGCGCTCTCATCCTGGTCGTGGGCGCGATCCACCTCCAGCAGTACCTCGACTTCATCAACGACGTCCCGACGATCGGCGAGCTCTTCCTCCTGAACGCGGCCGGCGCCGGGGCGATCGCGGTGATGCTCGCGACTCGACCGAGGAGCCTCGCCGCACTGTCGGGCATCGCCCTCTCGGCCGGGGCGCTCGTCTCGATCGTGATCGCCCTGCTCTCGAGCCTGTTCGACTACAGCGAGCCCAGCCTCCGGTTCCCGATCGTCCTGGCCATCGTCGCCGAGGCGGCCGCGGTCGTGGTCCTCATGGCGTACCTCGGTCGTCGTCGGGCCCGTTCTGAGGACCCAGGGCGCCCCGAAGCTGGCCCAGCGCCTGCTGGAACTCGCTCGGGATGATCCAGATCTTGTTCGATTCGCCCTGCGCGATTCGCGGCAGCATCTGGAGGTACTGGTAGGCGAGCAGCTTGGGGTCGGCGTCGCCGCGGTGGATGGCGCCGAAGACCGTCTCGATCGCCTTCGACTCGCCCTCGGCGTTCAGGATCTGCGCCTCGCGGTAGCCCTCCGCCTTGAGGACCGCGCCCTGCTTCTCGCCCTCCGCCCTCAGGATCTCCGACTGCTTGACGCCCTCGGCGGTGAGGATCGCCGCGCGGCGGTCGCGCTCGGCGCGCATCTGCTTCTCCATCGCCTCCTGGATCGTCTTCGGCGGGTCGACCGCCTTGAGCTCCACGCGGTTGACGCGGATGCCCCACCGGGTCGTGGCGTCGTCGAGGACGCCGCGCAGCTGGCCTGAGATCTTGTCGCGCGAGGTGAGCGTCTCCTCGAGCGTCATCCCGCCGATCACGTTGCGCATCGTGGTGACCGTGAGCTGCTCGACGCCGGCGATGTAGTCGGCGATCTCGTAGGTGGCGGACTTCGGCTCGGTGACCTGGAAGTAGATCACGGAGTCGATGTTGACCACGAGGTTCTCCTCGGTGATGACCGGCTGCGGGGGGAACGAGACGACCTGCTCGCGCAGGTCCACGAGCGGTCGGAGCCGGTCGACGAACGGCACGAGCAGCGCCAGGCCGGGGTCGAGCGTGCGCTGGTAGCGGCCGAGCCGCTCCACGAGGCCCGCGCGCGCCTGGGGGACGATGCGGATCGCCCGGCTCAGGATGAACAGGACCACCACCGCGACCACGATCAGGACGATTAAGCCAGCTTCCATTCAGGGCACCTCCCTAGTCGGTTACGAGCGCCGTGGCGCCGTCGATCTTCAGTACC
>JBPCMT010000159.1:0-2894 GCA_051001995.1 Thermoleophilaceae bacterium | reverse complement strand
AGCTCGATGTGCCGCTGCTGGCCAAGGTGCCCTTGCAGGAGGCTTTGCGAGAGGGCGCGGACGTGGGCCTGCCGCTGGTGCTCACGGACCCCTCGGCCCCCGCCTCGCAGGCGATTCGCCAGGCGGCGCGCGGCATCATCGCCTCGACCCCGGCGCCCCTGCTGCCCGAGGTGGCGGCGCCCTCCGCGCCGGCCACCCCGGGCTTCGCGCTGCCCGTGGCAGCGCCGGCGCCTCAACCGCTGCGCCTCGGCACGCCGCTCCCGATGGCCGGCGGCTCCTGAGGCCGAGCGGGAGCTCCCCGGGGGCCGGCGAAGGCTCCGTCTAGGAGCTGGCCTGCTGGTAGTACTGCATGTTCATGGCGGTGTACTTGGCCCACTCGTCGGGCAGCTGGTCCTCGGCGAAGCAGGCGTCCACGGGGCAGGCCTCCACGCAGGCATCGCAGTCGATGCACTCGTCCGGGTCGATGTAGAGCATCTCGACCTTGTCGTAGTCGGGCTCGTCCGGCGTGGGATGGATGCAGTCGACCGGGCAGACCTCGACGCACGAGTTGTCCTTCTGACCGATGCAGGGCTCGGCGATCACGTAGGCCATTTGGGCGCGGCGGACTCCTGAGCTCGGGTGGACACGGACGCGGCCGCTCGATAGCGGCCGCCGGAGGCGCATGATAACCACCGCGATGCTGCGGCTCACCCGGGTCCCGGGTGAGCGGATTCGGAATCGATCGCCTAGATTGGCCGGTCGATGATCCTGCTGACCGGCGCGACGGGGACCGTCGGCTCCGCGCTTCTGAGGCGCCTGACCGCAACCGGCGCCGAGGTCCGCTGCCTGGTCCGCGACCCCCGCCGGCTGGGGGCCGACCGCGTGCGGGTACAGATCGCGCTCGGTGACCTAGCCGATCCGGCGTCGTTTCGCAACGCCCTGCGCGGAGTGCGCACCGTGATCCACCTGGCGGCGACGATCCGCGACCAGCCACGCGCCTCGATCGAGGAGCTCAACGGCGTCGCCACGCTCCGGCTCCTGCGCGCGGCGGAGCACGCCGGAGCCGAGCGGTTCGTGTTCTTCTCGGCGATCGGGGCCACGCTCCAGTCCCCGGCAAGGTTCTACCGTGCCAAGGCGCTTGCGGAGCGCGCGGTCGCCGAGTCGCCGCTTCGCACCACCGTCATCGCGCCGTCGATCGTCTACGCGGCGGGCGATCCCTGGCTGACGGTGCTCGAGCGGCTGTCGCTGCTACCCGTCATGCCGCTCTCCGGCCGCGGCCGCGCCGTCTTCCAACCGGTCTGGGCCGACGACGTGGCCGCCTGCGTCGTGCGCCTCCTCGAGGACGGGGCGCGATCCGGCCAAGCGAGCGCCGGGGAGGACCCTTCGGCGGACGCCGAGCGGCTCGAGCTCGCGGGGCCCGAGACCCTCTCCCACGCGGCGATCGTCGCGGCAGTGCTGCGGTCGGTCGGGCGCCCGCGGCCGCTCGTGAGGGTGCCGCTGCCGGTCGTCCGCGCCGGCTTGCGCGCCGTCGAGTGGCTGTGGCGCGAATCGGCCTTTGCCACCTGGGACGAGGCCGAGCTGCTCGAGATCCCGATGACGACGCCCCGCGGCACCGAGGACGCCGAGGGACTCGGCGTGAGCCCGCTCGCGATGACCGCGGTCCTCGGGGATCCCCGTGAACGTGGGTCTCAGCACGGGGCCGCCCGATGAGCCTCCCGCCGCTTCTCTCCCAGCACCCGCGCTCGGTCCAGTTCCTGCTCGCCCTCGCCCTGCCGGCCGCGTACGGGGCGCTGACCGGCTACTTCCTGGGCGTGTCGGAGACCGTCTACCTCGTCCTCTCGGTGATCGGAGTCCTGGGCGGGATCGGCGCCGGCTTCGACCACATGGGCGCCGCGGCGGGCGCGCGGCGCGGGATCGTCGCCGGCTCGGTCTTTGGCGGCTTCATCCTGATCGCCCACGAGATCCACGGCGCGAAGGCCGAGGCGCACCTCCCCGAGCCGGCGATCCTCCTCGTCGCGATCACCACCGCGCTGGCGATCGCCTTCGCCGCCCTCGGCGGGTGGATGCGCGACCGCGCGGCCAGTAGGGGAGAGGTAAGAGCCGGTCCGGACGACTCGGGCCCGCTCGGCTGACGAGACAAGGCTGGGCACCCCGCCGAAAACGCGAAGGGCCCGGCCGAAGCCGGGCCCTTCCATGCTGCTGACGCACGAGCCGCTCGAGCGAGCTAGCGAGCGCGAGCGCGGTCGCTACATCATGCCGTCCATGCCGCCGGGCATACCCCCGGGCATCCCGCCACCGCCGTCCTTCTCGGGCATCTCGGCGACGATCGCCTCGGTGGTCAGGATGTTCTTCGCGATCGACGCCGCGTTCTCAAGCGCAGAGCGCGTGACCATCGCCGGGTCGATGATCCCGGCGCCGACGAGGTCGACGATCTTCCCCGACTCGGCGTTCAGGCCCTGACCCTTCTTGGCCTTGCGGATGTCGTTGACCACGACCGAGCCCTCGAGCCCCGAGTTGTGGGCGAGCTGACGGATTGGCTCCTCGAGCGCCCTGAGGATGATCTTCGCCCCCGTGCGCTCGTCGCCGTCCAGCTGATCCGCCTTGATCGCGTCGGCCGCCTGGAGCAGCGCGCTCCCGCCGCCCGGCACGATGCCCTCCTCGAGGGCGGCGCGGGTGGCCTGGAGGGCGTCCTCCACGCGGTGCTTCTTCTCCTTCATCTCGGTCTCGGTGGCAGCGCCGACCTTCACGACCGCCACGCCGCCGGCCAACTTCGCGAGCCGCTCCTGGAGCTTCTCGCGGTCGAAGTCGGAGTCGGTGTTCTCGATCTCCGTCCTGATCTGGCCGATGCGACCCTTGATGTCGCTCGACGCGCCCGCGCCGTCGATGATCGTCGTCGTGTCCTTGGAGACGACGAC
>JBPCMT010000158.1:0-12305 GCA_051001995.1 Thermoleophilaceae bacterium | reverse complement strand
CGCGCATCTGCTCGACGACCGCGCCCGGGAACTTGTCCTCGTGGTCGTGCTCCGCGGCGATCGGCAGCACCTGCTCGTCCACGAACTGGCGCACCATCTCGGTGATCGCGCGCTGCTCGTCGGTCTTCTCGATGTACGGCTGGGCGGCGACGGCCATTGAGCTCCTAAGCGGTTGTGGGACGGGCATTTTACCGGCGGGCCTGCGCCAGGACCTCGGCGTAGACGGCCTCGGTGGCACGCACCATCGTCTCGACGTCGAAGCGCTCCGCGGCCACGCGGCGGCCCCGCTCGGCCATCGCCCGGCGCCGGGCGGGGTCGCCCAGCAGTGTCTCGAGCGCGTCCGCGAGCGCCTCGGGCCGACCCGGCTCGACGAGCAGGCCGGTCCCGCCGTGGTCGACGACCTCCGGCACGCCCCCGACGCGCGTGGCCACCACCGGGACGCCGCACGCGAGCGCCTCGATCGGCGCGACCGGCAGCGCCTCCCACAGCGACGGCAGGACGAAGACGTCGAGCGCCGCGAGGTAGCGCGCGGCCGGCGGCTCGAACGGGAACCAGCGTACCGACTCCCCCACGCCCTCGCGCTCGATCGCCGCGCGGACCTGCGGCTCGAGCCAGCCGTTGCCCACGATCGCGACGCGCGCGGCGTCGGGCGCGCGCCGGGCGAGCAGCGCCGCGGCGCGCACCATGCCGAGCGGGTCCTTCTGCGGGCGCAGGACGGCCACCAGCCCGGCGAGCGGTCGCCCGGCGGCGAACACGAGCAGCTCTCGGGCGGGCTCGACCGTCGGACACGGCGGCACGCCGTTACGCACCAGCCGCAGGCGACTCCGGCTTCCGCGCAGCGCCCGCTCGGCCAGCCGCCGCTCCCAGTCGGCGACCGCGACGATCGCCGCCGTCCGCGGGACGAGCGCCTGCTCGAGCGCCCGGTAGAGGAGCGCCTCGGCTCCCCCCTCCCCCGAGCTCGCGGCGAACGCGAAGCAGTGCGGCGTGTAGACGAACCGGCGTCGGCGCGGAAGCGCGGCGCGGACCAGGCCCCCAGCCTTGGAGCTGTGGGCGTGCACGAGGTCGTAGCGCCCGCGCCGGTCGAGCGCCCGCACAGCGCGCGCCGCGCGCACGTCCGCCACGCTGGGCCGGCGCTCGATCGGGATCGCGTGACTCGTGATGCCCTCGCGGCGCAGGGCCGGTCGGATCGTGTTGGTGGGCGACGAGGCGACCTCGACGGAGAAGCCGCGCCGGGCCAGGCCGCGCGCCAGCAGCAGAACGTGCTCCGCCACCCCACCGTCCTCGGGCTGCAGCACCTGGAGGACGCGCGGGGGCTCGGACACCGGCGGCGACTCTACCCAGCGGCGCCCGCCTACGATCCGCCGGTGAACTTCGCCCGCGACTTCGTGGACGCCGCCCCGCCGGACCGGCTCGCGCTCGTGGGGGTCGCGGAGGACCGTCGCCGGCAGGAGCTGTCGTTCGGCGCGGTCGCCGAGCGCTCGGCTCGCCTGGCGGGGACGCTCGCCGCCCGCGGCGCCGGCCGCGGCGACGTGGTGATGACGCTCGTCGGCAACCGCCCCGATTGGGTCCATGCCATGGTCGCTTGCTGGCGCCTCGGCGCGGTGGCGCTCCCGTGCACACTCCAGCTGCGATCGGCGGACCTGCGGCGACGAATGGAGCGCGTCGAGCCGCGGCTGGTGGTCTGCGACGAGCACCACCTCGACTCGGTGGCGGCGACCGGCTTCGGCGGCCCGGTCCTCTCGGTCCCCGACGAGCGCCACTACGAGTCGGCGCCGGCGCCCCCCGCCGAGCTGGGCCCCGAGGACCCCGCGCTCGTGGTGTTCACCTCCGGGACCTCGGGGGAGCCCAAGCCGGTGCTCCACGGCCAGCGCTACCTCGCCGGACAGCGCCTCCAGGCCGAGCACTGGTTCGGCGCTCGGCCGGGCGACCTCTGCTGGTGCACCGCCGCCAGCGGATGGTCCAAGTCGGCCCGCAACGCGTTCGTCGCGCCCTGGGTCCGCGGCGCCGCCGCGCTGCTCGTCGAGGGGCGCTTCGAGCCCGAGCGACGTCTGGACACGGTCGAGCGCGAGCGCGTAGACGTGCTCTGCATGGCGCCGACGGAGTACCGCGCGGTGGCGAAGCTGGCGGCCCTCCGTCCGCTTTCCTCGTTGCGTCACGCGGTCGCGGCCGGCGAGCCGCTCGACGCGGACGTGACCTGCCTCTGGCAGGAGACGGCGGGCGTGGCCGTCCACGACGGCTACGGGCAGACCGAGACCGGGGCGCTCTGCGGCATGCCCATCGGCCCGCCCGTGCGCCCCGGCTCGATGGGCAAGCCGCTTCCGGGGATCGACCTCTGGATCGACGATGGCGAGATCTGCGTCGACCCGGCGACCGTGCCGACGTTCTTCCTCGACCCTCCCGACGGCCCCTGGCGGACCGGCGACCGCGCGACCGAGGACGAGGACGGCTACCTCTGGTTCGAGGGTCGAAGCGACGACGTGATCATCTCGGCCGGCTACCGGATCGGGCCGGTCGAGGTCGAGTCGGCGCTCTCCACGCATCCGGCGGTCGCGGAGACGGCCGCGGTCGCGGCGCCGGACGAGGTCCGCGGGGCGGTGGTCCGCGCGGTGGTGGTGCTCCGGCCCGGGCACGAGCCGAGCGAGGCGCTGGCGCGCGAGCTGCAAGAGCACGCGCGCGCGGAGACCGCGCCCTACAAGTACCCGCGGATCGTCGAGTTCGCGAGCGAGCTGCCAAAGACCGCGAGCGGCAAGATCAGGCGCGCGACGCTGCGCGACGGGAGCGCGGTCTAGAGGCCGCCCTCGAGCGGCTCGCAGCGGATCTCGCCCTCGTCCAGCACCTCGCCGTCGCCGGCGACGAAGGCGTAGCGCGCCAGCCCCGGCTCGAGCTCGAGGCGCAGCGCGCCGTAGGTCTCGTCGTCGCCGAAGGCGAGGCGCGGATCCTCGGGGTCGAGGTCGTAGAGGCCGTGGCCCCCGGCGCCCGACACCAGCTGCGTCATCCCGCGGATCGGCTCGAAGCGCTGCATGTTGTGCTCGTGGGCGCTGAGGATGATCTCGGTGTGACCCTGAAGCGCGTCCCAGAACGGCTCGACCACCCGCTCGTCGCTGTCCGGCACCGCGCTGTAGCGAGCCGTGTGCCAGAACGGCAGCCGGCAGGTGCCGGGCTCTGAGAGCTCGTCCTCGAGGAACGCGAGCTGCTCGTCCTTCGGCTCGAGCCCGTTCTCCGAGTTGAGACTGATGATCTCCCAGCCGCCGAGCTCGAACGAGTAGAACAGCGGCTGCTCGCTGCCGGTCTGCTCCTCCCAGTAGGGCAGGTAGCCCTCGTCGCGCTCGAAGTACTCGTGGTTTCCGGGCGTCGGCGCGGTGATCTCGGTCAGGTCGCCGTACACAGGGTCGTAGTTCTCGTCGAACTCCTCCGCCGTCCCGGTCTCGTAGACGTCGCCGAGGTAGAGCAGCCGGTCCGGCTCGTCCTCCTCGATCATGTCCGCGACCTCCTGCGCGGCGTCGCTTCCGTCGCCGCCGTCGCCGACCGCCCAGACCACCGTCGCGCCGTCGTCCGTGGAGCCGGAGACCTCGGTCGGGGCCGAGCCCTGGTAGAGGAACGACGCCCCGAGGACGACCGCGGCCACGACAAGCGCGGCCACGGCGAGCAGGCCGAGCGAACGCCTGCGCGGTCTCACCGCCTTCCCCTACCGCCCGGCATGACCGAGAATGTTAGGTGCCAGCACCGTCGGGGGTAGCCTCAGGCCATGCCCAATCGCCTGGCAGACGAGACGTCGCCGTACCTCCTCCAGCACCGCGACAACCCGGTCGACTGGTACCCGTGGGGGGAGGAGGCGCTCGCGCGGGCACGCGCCGAGGACCGGCCGCTGCTCGTCTCTATCGGCTACTCGGCCTGCCACTGGTGCCACGTGATGGAGCGCGAGTCATTCGAGGATGCGGATACGGCGGCGCTGATGAATGAGCGCTTCGTGTGCGTGAAGGTGGACCGCGAGGAGCGCCCCGACGTGGACGCGATCTACATGGAGGCCTGCCAGGCGATGACCGGGCACGGCGGCTGGCCGCTCAACGTGTTCCTCACCCCCGACCAGGTGCCCTTCCACGCCGGCACCTACTTCCCGCCCGAGCCGCGGCACGGGATGCCCGACTGGCGACGCGTGCTCGAGGCGGTGGCGGACGCCTGGGACACCCGCCGCGAGGAGATCCGCGAGCGCAGCGCATCGGCGCCCGAGGCGCTCTCCGGCGCCGCTCGCCTGGCGCCCTCGGACGAGCGCCTGCACCCCCAGCTCCTGGGCAAGGCTGTGGGCGCGATCGGCGACACCTACGACCGCGCGTCGGGTGGCTTTGGCGGCGCGCCGAAGTTCCCCCAGCCCACCGCGCTCGAGTTCCTGCTCCAGCGCGGCGAGCACGAGATGTCCACCGCGACGCTGCGGGCGATGGCGTCGGGGGGCATCTACGACCAGGTCGGCGGCGGCTTCGCGCGGTACTCGGTTGACGCTCAGTGGGTCGTCCCCCACTTCGAGAAGATGCTCTATGACAACGCGCTGCTCGCCCGCGCCTACCTCCACGGCTGGCAGGTGTCGGGCGAGCGCTTCCTCGGCGAGATCTGCCAGGAGACGCTGGACTGGGCGCTGCGGGAGATGCGCGCGCCCGAGGGCGGCTTCTACTCCGCGCTGGACGCGGACTCCGAGGGCGAGGAGGGGCGCTTCTACGTCTGGACGCTCGACGAGCTACGCGAGGCGCTTGCGGACGACGAGCTGTTCGAAGCCGCGCGCGCCCACTTCGGCGCCACCGAGCAGGGCAACTTCGAGGGACGCAACATCCTCGTGCGCGCAACGGAGCGACCCGCCGAGATCGAGGAGATCAGGCGTCGCCTCTACGAGGTCCGCGCCCAGCGCCCCTGGCCCGGCCTCGACGACAAGCGCCTCGCCTCCTGGAACGCCCTCATGATCTCGGCGCTCGCCGAGGCGGGGGCGAAGCTGGGCGCCCAGCGCTACCTCGATGCCGCGACCGCCTGCGCCGAGTTCGTGTGGGACGAGCTGCGCGGGCCGGACGGTCGCCTGCGCCGCACCTGGAAGGACGGCGAGGCGCGCCTGAACGCCTACCTCGAGGACCATGCCTACCTGCTCGAGGCGCTGCTGACGCTGTACGAGAGCAGCTTCGACCCGCGCTGGTTCCGCGCCGCGCGCGAAACGGCGGACACGATGATCGAGCGCTTCGGCGACGAGCGCAACGGCGGCTTCTTCGAGACCTCATCCGACCACGAGCGGCTCGTGGCGCGCCGCAAGGACATGGAGGACACGCCAATTCCGGCCGGCAACTCGAGCGCCGCCTACGGGCTGCTGCGGCTGGCCGCGCTGACCGGCGAGCGCGCCTACGAGGAGCGGGCCGTGGGGGTCTTCCGCCTGGTCGGCAAGCTCACCGAGCGCGCCCCGCTGGCCTTCGCCCACCTGCTCCAGGCGATGGCCTTCCACTTCGCGACGATCAAGGAGGTCGCGCTGGTCGGCGACGACACGAGCACGCTCGAGCACGTCGCGCGCGCGGAGTTTCGCCCCTACATGGTGCTCGCCGGCGGCGCGCCGGACGGGGTGCCGCTGCTGGCCGGGCGCACGCCGGTGGACGGCCGGCCCGCCGCCTACGTCTGCCAGGACTTCGCGTGCCGACGGCCGGTCACCGAGCCGGCCGAGCTGGCGGCGCTGCTGCGCTAGCTAACCAAGCGGCCACCGTAGGTCCGGAGAGCGACCGATGACGCCGCCAGGCGAAGCTGTCCGGACCTACAGGATCGACATGTAGCGGTCGATCTCCCAGGGTGAGACCTGCACGCGGTAGTCCTCCCACTCCTGGCGCTTGATCTCGACGTAGCGGTTGAACATGTGCTCGCCGAGCGTGCGCAGCACCAGCTCGGACTCCGCGGTCAGCTCGATCGCCTCGCCGAGCGTCTCGGGCAGCTGCTCGATGCCCTGGCGGCGGCGCTCGTCGGGCGACAGATGGTAGAGGTTCTTCTCCATCGGCTCGGGCAGCTCGTAGCCCTTCTCGATCCCCTCGAGCCCGGCCTGAAGAAGCGCCGCGAACGTCAGGTAGGGGTTGCACGCCGGGTCGGGGCAGCGCAGCTCCATCCGTGTCGCCTGCTCCTTGCCGGGGTGATAGAGCGGTACCCGCACGAGCGCCGAGCGGTTGCGCCGCGACCAGGCGATGTAGACCGGCGCCTCATACCCGGGCACGAGCCGCTTGTAGGAGTTCACCCACTGGGCGAAGATCGAGGAGACCTCGCGGGCGTGCTTGAGCTGGCCGGCGATGAACTGCTTGCCGGTGTCGGAGAGGAAGTACTGGTCGTCGGCGTCGTAGAAGGCGTTGCGATCGCCCTTGAACAGCGACTGGTGTGTGTGCATGCCCGACCCGTTCTCGCCGAACAGCGGCTTGGGCATGAACGTCGCGTGCCAGCCGTACTTCATCGCGTACTCCTTGACCGTGATGCGGTAGGTCATGCAGTCGTCGGCCATCTTCAGCGCGGGCGCGTAACGCATGTCGATCTCGTGCTGTGAGGGCCCGACCTCGTGGTGGGTGTACTCGATGTGGATGCCGAGCTGCTCGAGCGCGAGCACGGTCTCGCGGCGGACGTCGGAGCCGGCGTCGAGCGTCGTCAGGTCGAAGTAGCCGCCCTCGTCGAGGACCTCCGGCTGCCCGTTCTCCGGGCGCGCGCTGCGGAAGTAGAAGTACTCGAGCTCGGGCCCGACGTTGAACGCGTCGAAGCCCATGCTCTGCGCCCGTTCCAGCGCCCGACGCAGCACGTGGCGCGGATCGCCCTCATACGGCTCGCGGCTCGGCGTGACCACGTCGCAGAACATCCGCGCCACGCCCTTGTCCTCCGGCCGCCACGGGAGCACGGCGAACGTGGACGGGTCCGGCATCGCGATCATGTCGGACTCCTCGATCGCGTTGAAGCCCGTGATCGACGATCCGTCGAAGCCCATGCCGCCCTCGAACGCGTCGTCGAGCTCCTGGGTGTTGACCGAGAAGCTCTTGAGCTGACCGAGGATGTCGGTGAACCAGAGGCGGATGAAGCGGATGTCGCGCTCGTCCACCAGGGCCTTGACGTCGTCGGCGGTCATGGGCTGATCGGGCATGGGCAGTTCTCCCCTTGCGTCTCGGGTTCGGGCGGCGAAGGCGGGGAGGCTATCGAGCTAGGACCGGCGTTGGTGCCCGGGGCCACTGTCCCGCTTTGGGGGTAGTACGGGACCCCGATGCAGGACGGGGGCGGCGAGCAGCCGGAGTTAGCAGAGCCAGTCGCTGGCCCAGGCCTTGAGCGTCCTGATCGTCGGCTCGAGCGCCCACCCCTTCTCGGTGAGGTGGTACTCGACCCGGAGCGGCGTGCTGTCGATCACGTGGCGCTCGACGATCCGCTCGACCTCGAGCTCCTTGAGGCGTTGTGAGAGAAGGCGGTCGGAGAGGTCGGGCACCCGGTCGCGGATCTCGGAGAAGCGAAGTGGCCCGTCCATCAGGACCATCAGGATCGCCCCGCTCCATCGCTTGCCGACGAGCTCGACGGCGCGGTGGTAGAGACCGCAGCAGGTCTCGCGCGAGGCGTCGACGCCGTTGGATTCGGGCGCTCCGCCGGCTTGGCGGTCACCGCCCCCGTCCGGCTTCGTGCCGGGTGCGGGGGCGACGGTCTGGCTTGCCGCCATGCCCGTGATCTTAGTCGCTCGCCGGCGCCCCTCCGGCTCAGGCGGCCTGCATCAGGCGAGCGTCCTCGGCGGACCCGTCGAGCGGCATGTTGCCGGCGCGAGTCACCAGGTTGGTGAACGTGGCGAGCGCGACGTGCGCCGCGACCTCGAGGATCTGCTCGTCGCTCCAGTCGGCTTCGCGGGCCTCCTCGTGGAGGTGCAGCGGCGGCGCGTCCTCGCCCTCGAGCAGCGCCCTCACATAGCGGAGCAGAACCGCCTCCCGTTCGTCGCGGGAGTCGAACTCCCGCGCCAGCGCGATCTCGTCCAGCCCGATGCCGGCCTCGCGCGCCGTTCGCGCGAGCGTGGAGAGCGCGTACTCGCTGCGCTGATGTTGCGCCACCGCCAGCGCGACCCGCTGCTGGGTCTTCAGCGGCAGCGTGCCGTGGCGAAGCTCGGAGCGAAAGCGCGCGTAGGCGCGCAGGGTGGCGGGCGACCCGGCCATCGCGCCGATGAAGTTCGAGAGCTGGCCGCCGGCGGCCACGGCGCCCCTCAGCACCGGGATGCTGCGCTCGGGGGCCGTCAGCTCGTCGTGGATCTGGAACCGGCTTTCCTTGGTCTTCATGGCTTCACCTTCTGTACGCTGCTTACTCGGGATTAGTATAGGGAAGTCGTCGTGAGCGCGCTCTGAGGGCCACGGGCGCCCGACGCGGCCTCACCCGTGTATACGAACGAGACGGCGTGGTAGCTCGTTCTATCCGCGCGTCTTAAGCGCTCTTTAAGAGAGAGCGGTCGGCCGTGGGTCAGCGCGAGGGCTCGACCGCCGCCGGCGCGTCGCCGGCGCCGCGCTCGGCGGCGTCCGGGCGATCGTCGCCGCGCGCCGTGGCAGCCGCCACGAGCGCCATGAACAGGCACAGGACCACCGCCCACAGGGCGAGGCGGTCGGGGCTCGAGCCGAGCTCGGGTGACCTCCGCGGCCGCTGCCGCGAGCGCGCGGCCACCGCCTGGCCGGTGATCTGCACGGTACGGCGGCCCTCCGCGGGCCGCGCGGACGCGGGTGGAGCCGAGCGCGGCGATCGCGGACGTTGGGTCGCCGGCGCGGGCACCGCCCTCAGCGCGCGTGGCGCCTCGCGGCGAGCCTCCTCGTATCCCCTCGGGCGGCGAGCGTGGGCGGGTTCCATTCGTCTCTTCCGGTTGCCTACGGAGTTAGCTGACGGGCTCGCGCTGAAAGAGCTGCGCTACGCGTCGGGCTGCGCCCTCGGCGATTCGCCCCCGGCTGGTCGGGCCTATGGGTCCCCCGTGCTCCGTCCTGCGACGGAGCCTCGGCGATGCGACGGCGGGCATGCTACCAACCGTCCCCGACGCTGCCCGCTCGGCCCCGCCTCGCGTAGTGTGGCCGCCGTGGAGACGGCGGTCGTCACCGGCGCCGGGCGCGGCCTCGGCCGCGCCATCGCGAGCCGGCTCGCCGACCGCGGGCTCGCCGTGCTGGTCACCGACGTCGACGCCGAGCTCGCCGAGCGCAGCGCCCGGGAGATCGGGCGCGGCGCCACGCCCGAGCAACTCGACGTCCGCGACCCGCAGGCGCTGCACTCGATCGCCGCCCGTGCCGCCGCTCGAGGGCGCCTTGCCGTCTGGGTCAACAACGCCGGCGTGCTGCGGACCGAGCACGTCTGGGACCACACCGATGACGCAGTCGACCTGATCGTCGCCACCAACCTGCTCGGAGTCGTGCACGGGTCACGCGCGGCGGTGAACGCGATGCGCGGCAACGGAGGCGGGCGGATACTCAACATCGCGTCGCTGTCCTCGCTCGCGCCAGCCCCGGGGCTCGCGGTCTACGGCGCCAGCAAGCAGGGCGTGCTGGCGTTCTCGATCGCGCTCCAGGCCGAGCTGCGCGAGGCGGGCGTCCCGATCGAGGTGCGAAGCGTCTGCCCCGACGCGATCGAGACCGACATGGTGCGCGAGCGCGCCGGCGACCCCGAGGCCGCGCTGATCTGGTCGGGGGGACGCCTGCTCTCGGTCGACGAGGTCGCCGACCGTGCGGTGGAGCTCCTCTACGGCGACCGGCTGCTGGCCACGGTCCCCGCCTGGCGAGGAGCGGTCGCGCGCGCTATCAGCCTCGCGCCGGGGATCGGGATCCGCACGCTGCCCGCGATGAGGTGGTTCGGCGAGCGCCGGCGCGACCGTTGGCGGCGGGCCTCGAGCTGATCGCCTCAGATGGCTGATCCCACGACCCCGCCCGCCCGGGCGGCCGTGGAATCAACCGCCTACTGACCCGCGACGCGGGCGACGTAGGCGGCGACGTTGTCGGCGTTCTCCTCCTCGAGCAGGTCCGGCGGCATGCGCGCGTCGCCGGTTCCGCCGATGTCGATCGCGTTCAGCACCCGATCCGTGTCGAGCGGCGCCAGCGCGTCGAGGTCCGGGCCGGTCACGCCGCGGGCGTTGGCCGCGTCGAGCGAGTGACAGCTCGCGCAGTTTTCGAGGAACAGGTTCTTGCCGTCCTCGAGGTCGGGATCGAGCTCGGCGCTGGCGAGCGCCCCCTCCGAGCCGACCGACTCCTCGCGACCGACGATCACGAGCGCCGGCACAGCCACCCCGAGCGCGACGTAGAGCGCCAGCAGGCCGATCCGAAAGCCGCGGCCCCCGCGGCTCAGGTAGGCCTGGCGCGCTCGGCCGGGCCCGCCCGAGAACGCGACGAAGAGGACCGCCACGCCGAGGATGACGAACGGGGCGAGAAAGAAGACGAGGAGCTCCATCGCGCGGGCATCGTATTGGACGTCGACGCTGCCTCGACGGGGGCGCGGGCCGCCGGCGCCGATGCCGATTGGCGGCGCGGGGCGAGTGGGCGCCGCCGAGTGCCGCTCAGGCGGCCAGGGACTTGAGCTCTTGCTGCTCGGCGAGCTTTCGCAGCGCCCGGCGCTCGAGCTTGCGAACCCCCTCCGAGGAGAGGCCGGTGAGGCGCCCGACCTCGCGCAGCGGCAGCGGCTCGCGGCCGCCGAGACCGAACCGCAGCTCGATCACTCGGCGCTCGTTGGGCTCGAGGGCGCTCACGGCGCGGCGCACCGAGCGCTCCTCGAGCGCGAGTGCCACCTCCTCGAGCGGCGTCGGTCCCTCCTTCGGCACGAGCTCGCCGAGCTCGGTCCCCCCGTCGTCCCCGACCGGGGTCTCGAGGCTGACCGGCACACGCTCGGCGGAGCGGACCTCCTCGAGCCGCTCGACGTCGATCCCGAGCCGCTGCGACAGCTCCTCCGGCGTGGGGTCGCGGCCGAGGACGGCGGCGAGCTTGCGCTCCTCGCCGCGGATCCGGGTGAGCTCCTGTCCGACGTGGACCGGGATCCGAATGGTCCGCGAGTGCTGCTGCACGCCGCGCTGCATCGCCTGGCGGATCCACCACGTGGCGTAGGTGGAGAACTTGTACCCGCGCCGGTGGTCGAACTTCTCGACCGCTCTGATCAGTCCCAGGATGCCCTCCTGGATCAGGTCCAGGAACGGGAGCCCGAGTCCGCGGTAGCGCTTTGCGTTCGACACCACGAGCCGGATGTTCGACTCGATCATCCGACCTTTGGCGCCCTGGTCGCCGCGCTCGATCCGCCGCGCGAGCTCGACCTCCTCGGTGGCCGTGAGAAGCCGTCGCTGCGAGACGTCGCGCAGGAAGAGCGCGAGCGAGTCTCCGACCGCGCTCCCGAGGTCGTCACGGGCGCCGGGCCGCGGCGACGCGCTGCGCGCGTCGCCGACGACTTCGATGCCCCGCCGCTCCGCCTCGGCCCGGATGTCGTCGAGGGAGTCCTCGAGCCCGAGCTCGTCGCAGAGCGCCACGACCTCGCCGGCCTCGAGCACTCCGGCGGCCTCGGCGTCACGTAGGAGCGCGTCGACCTCAGGAGCGATCGCCGCGGCGGCTGCGTCTGGCTGGTTGACCGTAGGCGCGGGGGCTCCGAGATAGCTCATCGCCTCAAGGATTCCCTTCCGAGCGCGCCGCTAATCGCCCGGGACGCCGTTCGGTCCCGGAGAATCTCGGCGTGCGCCACGCGCGGGTTGACGCCTGTCGCCATCGCTGACATTCCTGTGAATGATGACGCGACGCGGCGGAGCGCGGGCCGGCGGTCGCTACCGTCGTCGGAGTGCGCCCTGACAAGGAGATTCGGCCATGACCCTCACGATCGGCAGCGCCCCCTTCGGCCGGAGCCCGGGGGGCGTCTTCAACTTCGACTACGAGGCGCCACAGCACGTCCTCTACTTCGAGGACTCGCCACGGCGCGTTCGCAGCGAGCTGGGCGACCGCACGGTGGCCGACAGCGAGCGGGTGAAGCTGCTTCACGAGACCGGTCACCTGCCCGTCTACTACTTCCCGCAGGAGGACGTGGACGCCAGCCTGCTCGAGCCCACCGATCACCGAACGCAATGCCCGTTCAAAGGCGATGCCTCGTACTGGTCGATTCGCGTCGGCGATCGCGTGGCGGAGAACGCGATCTGGAGCTATCCCGAGCCGCTCGATGGCGCCCCGCCGCTCGCCGGCTACATGGCCTTCCGCTGGGACGCCGTGGACCGCTGGCTCGAGGAGGACGAGGAGATCGAGGGGCACCCGCGCGACCCCTACACGCGCATCGACGTGCGCGCGAGCTCGCGCCACGTACGCGTCGGCCTGCGCGACGAG
>JBPCMT010000157.1:0-9123 GCA_051001995.1 Thermoleophilaceae bacterium | reverse complement strand
GATCGTGCCGGACGACCAGCTGTCGCTCGCGATCGGCAAGGAGGGCCAGAACGCGCGCCTCGCCGCACGGCTCACGGGCTGGCGCGTCGACATTCGCTCGGAGACGGAGTTCGCCGAGGACGACTCGCAGGGCTACGAGGAGGAGGAGGTCGCCGGCCGCTGCTTCGCGATCATGTCGACCGGGAAGCGATGCCCGAACGCGGCTCTGCCGAGCTCGCGCTACTGCGGACTGCCGACCCATCAGGCGCTCGCCGAGCAGGAGGGCGAGCAGGTGGTGGCGGCGGACGCGCAGCCCGAGCCGTCCGAGCCCGCCGGCCCCGAGCCCGCTGCTGGCGACCCCGAGCCCGCTGCTGGCGACCCCGAGCCCGCGGCTGGCGACCCCGAGCCCGCTGACCCCGAGCCCGCCCACCTCGAGCCCGCCCACCCGGCGGCCGGCGCCGGCGAAGGGGAAGCCCCGGCCGGCGCGGTCGAGGATGCCCCCGCCGGCGCCGACAACGCCGCGGCGCCCGACGACGCCGCGGAGCCCTCGACTCCGGAGCGGACCTAGACTCGGCGCGGGATGGCGAAGAAGCGCGTACACGAGATAGCGAAGGAACGGGGGATCTCGAGCAAGGAGGTCCTGTCCGTCCTTCAGGCGGCGGGCCTCGAGGTCAAGGCGGCCGCTTCGAGCGTCGACGAGGACGACATCAGACGCGCGTTCTCGAACGGAGAGCCCACGTCCGCGACGGATGCTCAGGCAGCCGATGGCGACGGTGCTTCGTCAACGGGCCCGCCGGCGGCCCCCTCCGGCGACGGCGCCGGCCAGCAGCCCCCTGCGTCGCGCGAAGGCGCCCCGCAGCGACCCACGCGCCCGACGCGGCCCGCCGACGGCGGCGGCGGTCGTCGCCGCCGCGTCGTGATCGACTCGCAGGCGTCGCGAAGGGGCGCGCCGCCGCCGATGCAGCATCAGCCGCCGCGCCGCCGCGGGCGGCGCCGCAAGACGCCGTGGGTCGAGCCCGACCTCAACGCCCCGCCCCCCGAGGTCAAGGAGGAGCCGCCGACGAAGCTCAACTCCGGGGCGACCGTGAAGGAGGTCGCCGAGTCGCTCGGCCTGTCCACGCCCGAGGTCATCAAGAAGCTGATGACCCTGGGCGAGATGGCAACGCTCACTCAGACGCTGTCCGACGACGCGATCCAGCTCCTCGCGGACGAGTTCGACAAGAAGGTCGAGATCGTGCACGCGGCCGACGAAGTCGAGGAGGAGCCGCGGTACGAGGACTCCGAGGACGAGCTCAGCTCAAGGTCGCCGGTCGTGACCGTGATGGGCCACGTGGACCACGGTAAGACCTCGCTGCTGGATGCCATCCGCGAGACCGAGGTCGCCGCGGGCGAGGCCGGGGGGATCACGCAGCACATCGGCGCCTACCAGGTACACCGCGACGAGGGCGCGATCACCTTCCTCGACACGCCGGGCCACCAGGCCTTCACGGCGATGCGCGCCCGCGGGGGCCAGGTCGCCGACGTGGCCGTGATCGTCGTCGCCGCAGACGACGGGGTGATGCCACAGACCGTCGAGGCGATCGATCACGCGAAGGCGGCCGAGGTGCCGATGATGGTCGCCATCAACAAGATCGACAAGGAGGGGGCGGACCCCAACCGGGTCCGCGGTGAGCTCGCCCAGCAGGGGTTGACGCCGGCCGACTGGGGCGGCGACGTCGAGTTTCGCGACGTCTCGGCGATTACGCGCGAGGGGCTCGACGGCCTGCTCGACGACATCGTCACGATCGCCGAGATCCAGGAGCTGCGCGCGAACCCGGGAGCGGAGGCCTCGGGCACGGTGATCGAGTCGCGGCTCGACCCGGGCCGCGGGCCGGTCGTGTCGATCCTCGTGCAGCGCGGGACGCTCAGGGTCGGCGACGCACTGGTTGCCGGCGCAAGCTGGGGGCGGGTACGCGCAATGAACGACTACCGCGGCGAGCGCGTGGATGCCGTGCGACCCGGCGAGCCGACCGAGGTGCTCGGCTTCGACGGCGTCCCGGAGGCGGGCGAGCACGTGCGAACGGTCGATCACGAGCGTCGCGCGCGCCAGCTCGCGGGCGAGCGCGCCACGCGCCTGAAGACCGAGGCGCTCGCGCGCCGCCAGGGCGTCCGGATCTCGCTCGAGGACATCTTCGAGCGGGCCCAGAAGGGTGAGGCGGCCGAGCTCACGCTGATCGTCAAGGCCGACGTCGCGGGATCACTCGAGGCGCTGGAGGACGAGATCGCGAAGCTCCCGCACGACCAGGTGTCGGCCACCGTCATCCACGACGGCGTGGGCGGCATCAACGAGTCGGACGTGATGCTCGCAGCCGCCTCGAACGCCGTCGTGATCGGCTTCAACGTGCGCCCCGTCGGAGATGCGGCGCAGGTCGCGACCCGGGAGGGCGTGGAGATCCGGACCTATTCCGTGATCTACCGCGTCGTCGAGGAGCTGCGCGCGGCCCTGGAGGGACTGCTCGAGCCCGAGGAGGTCGAGCAGACGGTGGCCACCGCCGAGATCCGCGAGACCTTCAGGGCCTCGCGCGTCGGCACGATCGCCGGCTGCTACGTCACGAGCGGCACGATGCGCCGCGGCGCGCAGGTGCGGCTCGTCCGCGACGGGACCGTCGTCTACGACGGCCGCGTCGGGTCGCTGCGGCGCTTCAAGGACGATGTGAGAGAGGTGCAGGAGGGCTTCGAGTGCGGGATCGTGCTCGAGAACTTCGCCGACGTGAAGGTCGAGGACGTGCTCGAGGCTCACGAGACGCGCCAGGTGGAGCGCGCGCTCTGACGCGGCCGTCGGGCGTGGAGGCAACACTCGCCGCGGTCGCCCAGGGCCTTTCGAGCGTCGCCTAACCTCACGCCTATGAGAAGCGACGCCTTCAAGGCGGCGGTCGAGCGCGAGGATGCCGGCGCGATCCGCGACTGCCTCGCCGAGCAGGTTCGGTTTTTGAGCCCGGTCGTGTTCCGTCCCTACGAAGGCCGGGACCTCGTCGCGACGATCATCACCGAGGGGGCGATGAAGGTCTTCTCCGACTTTCGCTACCGCGAGCAGTTCGAGGACGGCGACTGCGCGGCGCTGATCTTCGAGGCCAGTGTCGGCGATCGCGACGTGCAGGGCCTCGACCTGCTGCGGTTCGAAGGTGACGAGGTGGGCGAGCTGACCGTGATGGTCCGGCCGCAAAGCGGCTTGGCGGCGCTCGCCGAGGCCATGGGACGGGAGTTCGCGCGACTCGGCATCGCGCCTCCGCGCGCCTAGGTCGCAGCCTGCACGTGCCGGGCTTTGTCTGCATGCTCGAGATTCGGCTCCACTTCCCCCACAACGCCAGCCTCAAGGGAAAGCGGAGGGAGTTGCGCCCGCTCAAGGCGGCGCTCCAGCGCCGTTTTGGCGCCGCCGTCGCCGAGACCGAGCACCACGATCTGTGGCAGCGGGCCACGCTGTCGGCGGCGGTCGTCGGCCGCGAGGCCGGAGAGGTCGCCGAGGCCGCCGCGGCGATCGAACGCTTCGTGCACGCTCAGTTTCCGGACGGCGCTCAGGTGCAGGCGCAGGTCAGGTCGAGCGAGGACTTTGTCTAGGATGCCCGGCGCGAGAATGCGACGTGTGAACGAGGCGATCCGGGAGGTCGTCTCGACCCACATCGCGGGGGACCTCGCTGACCCTCGCATCGGTTTTGTGACCGTCACCGCAGTCGACACGACGCCCGACCTGCGCCAGGCGCGCGTCTACGTGACCGTGCTGGGCGCCGAGGAGGCGCGCGAGCAGGCGCTCACCGGCCTCAGCGCGTCCAGCGGCTACCTCCAGGCGCAGATCGGCTCGGAGCTCACGATGAAGCGGACGCCGCTGCTCGAGTTCCGCTACGACGACTCGACCGACCGCGGCATGCGCATCTCGCAACTGATCGACGAGGCCGCGCCGCGGGCAGGGGAAGCCGCGGACGGCGAGAACGAAGGAGAGGCGTGAGCCCGACCGACGACTTCGAGCTGGTGCTGGCCGAGATCGACCACGGGGACAAGTTCCTGCTCACGACCCACCAGAACCCCGACGGCGACGCACTCGGGTCCCTGCTCGGGATGCACGAGCTGCTGCGGGCCCTCGGCAAGGACTCGATCATGTTCATGGCCGCCGACGAGTTCCCGTTGCCGTACGAGTACCAGCGCATGCCGCTCGAGGACGTGGTCTCGACGCCGCCCGCCGACGTCGGCGAACGCGTGGCGGTCTTCCTTGACTGCGGCAAGATCGAGCGGATGCCGGTGGACTTCCTGCTCCGTGAGGGCGTCCACATCCTCAACATCGACCACCACCACGACAACACCCGCTTCGGGACCGTGAACCTGGTTCTGCCGAGCGTCTCCTGCACCGCCGAGATCGTCTACCGGCTCGCCAAGGCGATCGGGGTCGAGCCCTCCCAGGCGATGGCCGAGGCGCTCTACATCGGCCTGATCACCGACACCGGCAGGTTCATGTATGAGAACACGACGCCGGACGCGCACCGGATGGCCGCGGAGCTCGTCGAATCCGGGGTGCTCGCGCACGAGCTGTACCGGCAGGTGTACGAGGGGCTTCCCGAGCGCCGGCTCCTTCTGCTCGGACGTGCCCTCTCACGGCTCGAGCGCTACGACGGTGGCGCGCTTACGCTCACGCAGCTCACGCTCGACGACTTCACGGAGACCGGCTCCGACGAGTCCGACTCCGAGGGCGTGGTGGACTACTTCCGCGCCGTCGAGGGAACCGCCGTCGGCGCGCTCGTGCGCGCTCGGCTCGGAAACGGCGGGCCCGAGGCGCGTAAGGTGTCGCTGCGCGCGACCGACGGGCGTGTCGACGTCTCCGTGATCGCCCGCGCGTTCGGGGGCGGGGGCCATCGGCAGGCGGCCGGGTTCTTCACCGACGTCACGCTCGCGGAGCTCGTCGAGCGGCTGCGCTCTGAGATCGGCGGCCAGCTCGAGGTCGGCGCGAAGATGTGAGATGGCGCCGCCGTCGCCGGGTCCCGCTGGGGTCATCCTGTACCCCAAGCCCGCGGGCGTGACGTCCCACGACGTCGTCGCGAAGGTGCGACGGGAATTGCGGGGAACGCTCGGCTCGACGGCGAACGGCGCGCGACGGCGTCTGCGCGTCGGGCACGCCGGCACGCTCGACCCGTTCGCGACGGGGTTGCTGCTCGTCCTCGTCGGCCAGGCAACGCGCGCGCAGCGGTTCCTGATGGTCCTTCCGAAGACCTACCGCGCTGTCGCGCGGCTCGGCTGGACCTCGGACACGGGGGATCGCGACGGCCGGCTCGTCGAGACTGGCCGGGTGCCGGAGCGGATCGAGCTCCCCGCGGGCGAGATCTGGCAGCGCCCGCCCGCCTACTCGGCCGTCAGGGTCGGAGGCGAGCGCCTGTACGAGCGCGCGCGGCGCGGGGAGGCGGCCGAGGGTGAGCCGCGGCGTGTGGTCGTCCACCGCGCGAGCGTGCTCTGGCGCGACGGCGAGCGGGTCGGGTTCGAGCTCGAATGCTCGGCGGGCACCTACGTGCGCCAGGTCGCGGCCGGGCTCCGCGACGCCTACTGCGAGGAGCTCGAGCGCACGGCCGTGGGGCGGTTCCGGCTGGAGGACGCGGACGGGGAACGGATCGTCCCGCTCGCCGAGGCGCTCGACTTCCTGCCCGAGCGAGCGCTCGACGGCCCCGAGGCCGAGCGCGTGGCGCACGGCGTCCCGCTCGCGCTGCCGCCGGCGGACGGGGCGTCACCGGACTCCGGCGCCGCGATCCGGCTCACCCACGCGGGCCGTCTGCTCGCGATCGCCGAGCCTCGCGGCGACGCGCTGCGCCCGGCCGTGGTGCTCACCCCATGAGGGTCCTGAGCGTGCACGAGGCCGAGCCGCGCGCCGGCGGCAGGCGCGTGGCGATCGGCACCTTCGACGGCGTGCACCTCGGCCACCGCGAGGTGATCCGCGGGTGCGACGCGGTGCTCACCTTCGAGCCGCATCCGCTCGCCGTGCTCAACCCCGACGCGCTGCCCAAGCTGCTCCAATCGCTCTCGATGAAGGGCGACCTGATCACCGGCCTCGGGGTCGAGGAGCTGGTGCTGATCCCGTTTGACCGCGAGTTCGCGAGCCGCACGGCCGAGCAGTTCATCGAGGAGGTCCTGATCGGCAGGATCGGAGCGGCGCACGTCTCGGTGGGCGAGAACTTCCGTTTCGGGCGCGGCGCCAGGGGCGACGCCGAGATGCTCGCCTCGCGACCGGAGTTTCAGACCCGCGTTGTGCCGCTCGTCGAGGTGGCCGGCGAGACCGTCTCCTCGAGCCACATTCGCGGGCTCGTGGCCGCGGGCGACGTCAGCGCGGCGGCGAGCTTCCTCGGTGGCCCGTTCCTGCTCGAGGGCGAGGTGGTGCGCGGCGACCGGCGCGGCCGCGACCTCGGGATGCCCACCGCGAACATCGTGCCCGACGACCGGCTCGCCTGCCCCGGGCACGGCGTCTACGCGGCCTGGGCGCACGGGCGGCCGGCGGCGGTGAACGTCGGCGTGAGGCCCACGTTCGACACCGGTCGCGGCCTCCTCGTCGAGTCCTACATCCTCGACTTCGACGGCGATCTGTACGGCGAGACACTGCGTGTGGGCTTCGTCGAGCGCCTCCGCGGCGAGCGCCGATTCGATTCCACCGAGGCTCTCGTGACCCAGATGCAGCGCGACGTCGAGGCCGTCAGGCGCATCTGCGCGGCTGCTACGGTTCCCGGCCGATGAGCCTCACCGTGGAGCGAAAGCGCGAGATCGTCTCGCGCTTCGGCAAGGACGAGAACGACACCGGGTCGGCATCGGTCCAAGTCGCGCTGCTGAGCGCGCGCATCGAGCAGCTGACGGGGCACCTGCGCGAGCACGGCAGCGACCACCACTCGCGCCGCGGCCTGCTGATGCTCGTCGGGCAGCGCCGGCGGCTGCTCAACTACATCCGCGGCAAGGACATCGACCGCTACCGCTCGCTGATCGGAGAGCTCGGGCTCCGCAGGTGAACGGGAGGTCGCCGGTCGTGCGCGCCTTTCGGCTCGCGCGGTGATCGAGGCCGGCACCAGGGCGCCGGACTTCGCCCTTCCCGACCAGGACGGGAACGTGGTTTCGCTGGCCGGGCTGTCCGGGCGAACGGTCGTGCTCGTCTTCTATCCGGGCGACTTCAGCCCTGTCTGCACCGACCAGCTGAGCCTCTACGAGGAGAAGCTCTCGGAGCTGCGCGACCGCGGCGTCGAGCTCTACGGCGTCTCGGTGGACTCGGCCTACTGCCACGCGGCGTTTCGCCGGCATCTCGACCTCTCGACGCCGCTGCTCGCGGACTTTCACCCCAAGGGCGAGGTGGCGCGGGCGTTCGGCGTCTACTCGGACGAGTACGGCGTGGCGGGCCGGGCGCTGGTCGCAATCGACCCCGGTGGGGTGGTGTGCTGGACCCACCGATCTCCGAGCCCGCTCGAGATACCGGGCCCGGAGCTCGTGATCGAGGCCCTCGAGGGTCCTTAGGGCGCTGCTAGCATCGATCCGACCTTTTCCGAAGGATCGTTATAGCCACAGCCGCCAACCGGAGGCGGCGCTGAAAGGACCACATGAGTGAAGTAAGCGCGCCCGTACACCGCGTCTCGGTGACCGTCGGGGGGACCGAGATCGAGCTCGAAACGGGCAAGCTCGCCAAGCAGGCGAGCGGCGCGGTGGTGGTGAAGGCAGGCGAGACGCACGTGCTCGCCACCGCCACCGCCGGCAACGTCCGCGACGTCGACTTCCTGCCGCTGACGGTGGACGTCGAGGAGCGCATGTACGCCGCCGGCAAGATCCCCGGCAGCTTCTTCAAGCGCGAGGGCCGCGCCGGTGAGAAGGGCACCCTGACCGCGCGGATGATCGACCGCCCGATCCGGCCGCTGTTCCCCAAGGGATGGCGGCGCGAGACGCAGCTCGTGGCGATCCCGATCTCCGTCGACCACGTCGTGCCCTACGACATCCTCGCGATGAACGGCGCGAGCGCCGCGCTGATGGTGTCCGACATCCCGTTCCCCGAGCCCATCGGGGCCGTACGGATCGGCGAGGATCCGGAGACCGGGTTCGTGGTGAACCCGGACGAGGAGTCGATCCCGGAGGGCTCGCTCGACCTGGTGGTGGCCGGCACCGAGGAGGCCATCCTGATGGTCGAGGCCGGCGCGTCAGAGGTGTCCGAGGCGGAGATCCTCGACGCGCTCGACATCGCGCACTCCGAGATCAAGAAGCTCTGCCAGGCCCAGCGCGAGCTGCGCGAGGCCGCCGGCAAGGAGAAGACCGAGGTCGAGGTGCCGACGGTGGACGAGGCCGTGTTCGCCGAGCTGCGCGAGCGCTTCGGCGACGAGCTCGCGGCGGCCACGCAGGTCGAGGACAAGCTCGCCCGCCAAGAGGCGACCGCCCGCGTGCAGGAGCAGGCGCTCGCGGCGCTCGCCGGCCCCGCCGAGGGCGCGGAAGTGGACGCCGAGCGGCACGCGGCCGCGGCGCTTGCATTCGACAAGCTCGAGAAGGACCTCGTGCGCCGTCGGATCGCGGTCGACAAGAAGCGTCCTGACGGCCGCGGCGCCGCGGAGATCCGCCCGATCTCTGTCGAGGTCGGGGTCGCGCCGCGCACGCATGGCTCGGCGCTGTTCACCCGCGGCCAGACGCAGGCGCTGTCGGTGGCGGCGCTAGGCACCACGCGCGAGGAGATGCGCCTGGACACGCTCGGCCTCCAGACCACGAAGCGCTACTTCCACCACTACAACTTCCCGCCCTTCAGCGTCGGCGAGGCGGGCTTCATGCGCGGGCCAAAGCGACGCGACATCGGGCACGGCGCGCTCGCCGAGCGCTCCCTGCTGCCGGTCCTTCCCTCCGACGAGGAGTTCCCGTACACGATCCGGGTGGTGTCGGACATCCTCGAGTCGAACGGCTCGTCGTCGATGGCGTCGGTTTGCGGCTCGAGCCTGTCGCTGATGGACGGCGGCGTGCCGATCAAGCGGCCGGTCGCCGGGATCGCCATGGGCCTGATCAAGGAAGGCGACGACTACATCGTCCTGTCGGACATCGCGGGCGTCGAGGACCACCTCGGCGACATGGACTTCAAGGTCGCGGGCACCGAGCGCGGGATCACCGCCCTCCAGATGGACATCAAGATCGGCGGCG
>JBPCMT010000156.1:0-6776 GCA_051001995.1 Thermoleophilaceae bacterium | reverse complement strand
GGGGCGGCGCCGCGCAAACGGCCCGCCCCCGGCAACAGGAGGTAAGTCCTGATGCGGTTTCGATCCTACGCGTGGGCCGGTCGCTGATGGCCGCCGCAGTCAAAGAACAGTTGGTCATCCACCTGCGCACGCAGGCGGACTGGCGGGCGGAGAAGACCGCTGAGCATCCCGACGATGCTCCGTCCGTCGAGCGCCTTCACGCTCTAGCGGACTATGTCGAGCAGCTCCCTAGTGGGGACGCAAATCTCCGCGCACTTCAAGCCATTCATGAGAGCTACGGGCTAGAAGTTTTTTCTCCTGGAGAAGAGGGGCGTCGTCTGATTGCCGAGTACGGCTTTCAAGAAGAAGAAGAAGAAGATCCCAAAGCTTTTCTGGAGCAGCTGGTGGCGGCAGAGTCGGCTGACGCCGTGGATCGGGGCCACCAAGGAGGTGGCCCCTGATGGCCCGCCAGGCGACCGGCCAAGTCGTCGTGCGAGAGCGCCAGGCCGGACGGCTCTACGCGCTCCGCTTCCGCGCCTACGGGCGTCGCCACTACCTGACTCTCGGCACGGACTCCGAGGGTTGGGACCGCCGCCGTGCCGAGGAGGAGCTCGAGAACGTGCTCGCGGACGCCCGTAGAGGCATCTGGAAGTCGCAGGAGCGGTCGGAGCCGGTCGAGCCGACCCCTGAGCCCACCTTCCACGAGTTCGCCTCCGAGTGGTTCGCGGCACGCAAGCCCGAGCTGGCCGAGCGCACGGTGGTCGACTACCGCTGGCGCCTGACGAATCATCTGCTGCCCTACTTCGCCGAGCACCGGCTCTCGCAGATCACGATCGAGGAGGTCGACCGCTACCGCCAGCGCAAGATCGCGGAGCGCGAGAAGGTGAAGCGGATGGCCGAGGCGGCACGGGCGCGCGGGGAGCGCTACGGCCAGCGTCCGCTCTCCAACAGCTCAATCAACATGACGATCACCCTGCTCGCGGCGATCCTCGAGAGCGCGGTTGAGTACAGGCACCTGGCCGCGAACCCGGCGCGGGGTAGAAGGCGCCGCCTCAAGCAGCCGGAGCCGACGCGCACCTACCTGAGCCCGGCGCAAGTCGAGGCTCTGCTCGCCGCCGCGGCCGAGCTGGACGTCGAAGTCGGCGACAGCGGCCGGCGCCGACCGCTGCTCGCCACGCTCTGTCTCGCCGGCCTGCGGATCGGAGAGGCGCTCGCGCTGCGCTGGCGCCACGTAGACCTCGCCGCAGGCTCACTGCGCGTTGTCGGCGCGAAGACGGATGCCGGCGTCCGCCAGGTCGATCTCACCCCGGCGCTGCGCGAGCTGCTCTCGGAGTACCGGACCCGGAGCGCCTTCGCTGCCTCTGACGATCACGTCTTCCCGACGCGGGAGGGGCGAGCAGACAACGCGAGCAACGTCCGCAACCGGCTGCTCGCCGACGCGATCGAGCGCGCGAACGCGGCGCTTGCCGACGAGGGAGTGCCGATCGCCGAGGGAGTCTCGCCGCACTCTCTGCGCCGGACCTACATCTCGATTCTGCTCGCCGCCGGCGCCGATCCGCGCTACGTCATGCGCCAGGTCGGCCACCGCGACCCGTCGACGACGCTGCGCATCTACGCCCAGGTGATCGAGCGCGAGCGCCACCACGGCGCCCAGGTGGACGAGCTCGTCGGGGCCGCTGATTGGGCACCATTGGGCACTACGATGGCCGAGGAGCTGCTCGAGGAGGGCGACGATCCACGCTCAGACACGCAGAAACCCCGCCGTAGCGGGGCTTCTGAGAGAGCGGATGATGGGACTCGAACCCACGACCTTCTGCATGGCAAGCAGACGCTCTAGCCAACTGAGCTACATCCGCGCGAGAACTCAGGATAACGCCGTCGGGCGCCGGTGTCGGTCAGCCCTCCGAGGCGCTCCAGTGGAGCACCCGCTCGGGCGTCAGGTGCAGCAGCGGGCCTGCGGGCCGTTGCTCGGCGTAC
Organism: Thermoleophilaceae bacterium; assembly: GCA_051001995.1. Classification (GTDB taxonomy): domain Bacteria; phylum Actinomycetota; class Thermoleophilia; order Solirubrobacterales; family Thermoleophilaceae; genus CAWEHQ01. The sequence continues at coordinate 4,820 of JBPCMT010000156.1, read as the reverse complement.
TGGGGGTACTTCGCGACGAGCGCGGCCAGGGGCCGCTCCGCCGCGGAAGCCTCGAGGATCTCGACCGTCCCGAGGACCTGGACCCACCGAAGGCGGGACCAGTCGTCGTCGTAGACGTCGACCGTCAGCGCCGCCTCGGGACGGTGGCGCAGCCAGCGCAGGCGCGCCAGCTCCCGGTCGCGACGCTTGGGCTTGTGGTCCACGGCGCTCCAGAGAGCGTTCTCGTGGAGTGCGAACGTGACCGGCAGCACCCGCGGTCGGCCGGCGTCGTCGAGCAGCCCGAGTCGCCCGACGGGCGCGGTCGCGAGCAGGTCGCGGGCGTACTCGGGTAGTGCCTCTATCTTCATCACAGGAGAGCTATCAGAGAGGAACCGATATGGAAGTGGGCATCGGGCTGCCCAACGCCGTTCCCGACACGACGGGCGACCAGCTTGTGGAGTGGGCGCGAAGGGCCGACCGGGCCGGCTTCTCGAGCCTCGGCACGATCGACAGGATCGTCTATCCGAACTACGAGCCGCTGGTGTCGCTCGCGGCCGCAGCGGCGGTGACGGAGCGCATCCGACTGGCCACCACGATCCTGCTCGCGCCCACGCGCCAGAGCGCGGCGTTGCTCGCCAAGCAGGCGGCGTCCGTGAACGCTCTCGCCGGTGGCCGGCTCGTGCTCGGGATCGCTCCGGGCGGTCGCGAGGACGACTTCGAGGCGGCCGGCGTTCCCTTCGACGGCCGCGGTCGTCTGTTCGACGAGATGCTCGATGGGCTCGACCAGGCGTGGGACGGTGACCGCATCGGCCCGGACGCCAAGCCGAAGGTGGTCCTCGGCGGGTCGGTCGACGCCGCGTACCGCCGTGCGGCGGAGCACGGCGACGGCTGGATCATGGGAGGCGGCACGCCGGAGATGCTCGCCGAGGGCAAGCAGAAGACCGACGCCGCATGGAAGGACGCGGGCCGCGAGGGCAGCCCTCGCATCATGGCGCTCGCCTACTACTCGCTGGGCCCGGACGCTGAGGACAGCGCGAACCGCTACCTGAACCACTACTACGCGTTCCTCGGCGACTACGCGGGCCAGATCGCGGCGAGCGCGGCCAAGGACGCGGACACGGTCAGGGGCTACATGCAGGCCTTCGAGCAGGCGGGATGCGACGAGCTGATCCTGTTCCCGACCTCTCCCGAGACCGAGCAGGTGGACCTGCTGGCCGAAGCCGCCCTGTAGCCAACGGCGGCCGGCCGCGGCTCAGCGGTCCGGGGCGGAGCGCGCGGGAGGTTAGGCTTGACCCTGTCTCGGCGCCGTGGCGGAGTGGCTACGCAGCGGCCTGCAAAGCCGTTTACACCGGTTCGATTCCGGTCGGCGCCTTCCGGTTGCGCGCCGTCAGGCGCGGTTCGATCCGCGCCGCGCGCGCGCCGTGGCGGACTGGGTGCCGCGGGCGGTGGCCGGGCGGGTGCGACGGGAGATCGCCACCAGACCGAAGAAGATCAGCGCGATCCCCGAGCCCCAGAACAGCACGGTGGAGAGCACGAACAGGGCGCCGGTCGGCTCGTCGCCGAAGACCCACAGCGCGGTCATCGCGGCGAACATCGCGAACGTTACGAGGCTCCAGAAGGTGATCGGGCGCATGCGGCAACTGTAGCCGCGCGGTGATGGGGGCGCGCCGGCCGCGGCGGGCGCTCGGGTTCCCGACGCGCCCGGCGAACCGCGGCCGCAAGGCCGCCAGTAGGATCGCGCCGCCACCGACGAAGGAGACGGTTTGCGCTATCTGGTCACGGGTGGGTCGGGTTACATCGGAAGCCGCCTGGTCGCGCGGCTCGCCGAGGAGGAAGCCACCGAGCGGGTCGTGATCTGCGACGTCCGCCCACCGCGCTCCTACCGTCCCAGGGTCGCCTACGAGCGACTCGACGTGCGCGACACGCAGGCGGCGCACGAGCTGTTCGCCCGCGAGCGGCCCGACGCGCTCATCCACCTGGCCTTCGTACTCGATCCGATCCACGACGAGCACACGATGTACGAGGTGGACGTGAACGGCACGAGCGCCGTGCTCGAGGCGGCGGCCGCGGCGGACGTCGGCCAGGTGCTCGTGACCTCGTCGGCCACGGCGTACGGCGCCTTCCCGGACAATCCCGTGCCGCTCACCGAGGCTCACCCGGTCCGCGGCGTCCCGACCTTCGAGTACGCGCGCGACAAGGCGGAATCGGACCGCATCTGCCAGCTCTGGGCGAACCAGCATCCCGACCGCACGATGACGATCGTTCGGCCGACGGTGGTCTTCGGCCCCACGGTCGACAACTTCATCATCCGCCTGCTGACCGCCCAGCCGTTCCTCGCCGACCTCGGCGGCGAACCGCCGCCGATCCAGTTCGTGCACGAGGACGACCTCGTCGACGCGCTCTGGGGCCTGCTCGCGGGACGCCACGGCGGCGCCTTCAACGTCGCCGCCGACGGCACGATGACGCTGCGGGAGTGCGCGGAGATGATCGACCTGCCGGTCCGCCGCATGCCGCGGCGCCTCTACTGGGGGCTGGCCAAGCTGCTCTGGCGGCTGCACGTCTCAGAGGCGCCGCCCGGCTACCTGCACTTCGTGGTCAACCCGTGGGTCGTCTCGAACGAGAAGCTCAAGGAGACGCTTGGCTGGGCGCCGCGGCACTCGACGCGCGAGACGTTCGAGATCACGGCGAGGACCCGAGGGCTGCTCGGCGCGGGGCGCGACTCGGGCGGCAGCCCTGTTCCCAGCGGAGCCGGTGCGGCCGCCTAGCGACCCGCGGCGCCGCGCTATCCTCGGCGCGCGGCGCTCGCGCCGCCTCGGGCCGTTAGCTCAGTAGGGAGAGCGCCAGCTCGACAAGCTGGAGGTCGCTGGTTCGAGCCCAGCACGGCCCACTCCACGAAAGCCCCGCTCAGGCGGGGTTTTCTGCTTTTCCGGGGGAACCTGATCGGCGGTCGCCGGCAGGTCAGACAGTGGATTTGTGCCTTTTTGTGCCTTTTCCGGACCCCTCACAAGGGCATCTAGACGCTCGCCATGGTCGCGCTTGCGCTCGAGGACGTGCGAATAGATCGAGAGCGTGACCTTCGGGTCTGAGTGCCCGAGCTGCGCCATGACGTAGGGGACCGTGGCGCCGGCCTCGAAGAGGAGGGAGGCGAAGGTGTGGCGGAGCGAGTGCGGCGTGAGGGCCTCCGGCAACGGCGGCAGCCCCTCGTCCTCGAGCTTCTCGTTGGCCCGCGTGAGAGCGCTCCCAAGCGTCCGTGAGCGGATGTTGTTGCGATCCTGAGCCTCGCCCCTGCGCGTGGGGAATACGAGCTCTCCGGGGCTCCCGTACCGCGTCGCCATCTTGAAGCTGGTCAGCTCCTCGCGGAGAGCGGGGGAGAGGTCCACCTGACGGACGCCAGCGTCCGTCTTGGCGTGTCCTACCCGCAGCCTCCCGGCAGCCAGGTTCACGTCGCGCCAGCGAAGGTCGATCAGCTCGCCGATCCGCAGGCCGGCGAGCACGAGCGTCGAGAGAAGGGCACGACGTTGGCGCAGGTCGTCGCTACGGGCCTCGGCGTCGAGCGCACCCGCGGCCCCGAGGAGGGGGGCCACCTGCTCGGGCTCGAGCCATGTACGCCGTGGCCGCTCGGCCTTCGCCCGTCGCCGCCGACCCCTGGCCGGGTTGGCGGTCAGGTAGCCGTACTCCACGGCCAGCTCGAGAATCTGCCCGAGCCGGGTGATCGTCTTGTTGAGCGTGTTGTTTGCGAGGGCGCTCTGCCGCAGCTTCGCCCGCCGGTAGCGGTCTACCTCCTCAACCGTGATCCCCGAGAGCCGGTGGTTTGCGAAGAACGGGAGCAGGTGATGCGTCAGCGCCCATTCGTAATCCTCGGCGGTTCGGGGGCGCAGCTCCGGGCGAATCTCCCGCATCCACTCGGAGGCGAACTCATGGAAGGTGGGCTCAGGAGTCGGCTCGACGTGCTCCGTCCGCTCCTGCGGCCTCCAGACGCCTCGGCGGACGTCTGCGAGGACGTTCTGTAGCTCCACCTCGGCGCGGTGACGGTCCCAGCCCTCGGCGTCCGTGCCGAGGGTTAGGTATCGCCGCTTGCCGTAGGCGTGGAAACGGAGGGCGTAGCTACGGCCCGTCTTGCCCTTCCGCTCGACTACCTGGCCGGACGCCTGGCGGGCCATCAGCGACCACCTTCGTCATGGTCTCGATCCACAGCATTAGCCGACTCTGCCGCCACCAGCTGTTCGAGAAAGGCCTCGGGCGCCTCCTCGTCGTGGAAGCCGTACTCAGCAATCAGCCGACGACCCTCTTCTCCGGGGGAAAAGACGTCCAGCCCATAGCCCTCATGGATGGCTTGAAGCGCCCGCAGGTGTGGGTCGCCGCTCGGTAGCTCGTCTACATAGTCCGCAAGGGCGTGAAGGCGCTCGATTGAGGGAGCGTCATCGGGATCCTCAGCCGTCTTCTCCGCTCGCCAGTCCGCCTGCGTGCGAAGGTGGATGATCAGCTGTTCTTTGACTGCAGCGGCCATCAGGGACAGCCAGCATAGGATCGAAACTGCATCAGGACTTGCCTCCTGGTGCCGGGGGCGGGCCGGTGGGAGCCGGTGCCGCCCCGTTTACTTGACCGTGCGACCTTACTCCCCCAATGGGGCTGACGGCACGGCTCCGAGCGGGAACCGACGCGTTCCAAGACGCCGTCCGTAAGCATTGACTCCCGTGGAGGGCAACAACCCTCATCAGCAGACGTTGAACGAGGTGGCCGGACTGCTAGCCCGTGAACATCGCCTGCTCCTAAAAGAGCGCGAGGCACGGGAGCGAGCCGAACAGGCGGCGGCGGACTTGGCCAAGCTTGTGGCGGATGAG
>JBPCMT010000155.1:0-9096 GCA_051001995.1 Thermoleophilaceae bacterium | reverse complement strand
AGGTCGAGGAGGCCGACGACGCAGCGCTCGAGAAGCTGCTGGCCGCCGCCGAGCCGCCGCGCTACGTCGCGATCATGGGCTACCTCGAGCCGTCGGAGGCCTTCGACGAGGCGGTGGCGGAGCTGCGCGTCGCGATCCGCGACGCGACGCGGGCGACCACCACGTTCGGCTACGGGCCGCGCTTCCTCCATTCGACCGGCCAGCTTCACAAGGGCGGCCCGCCGAACGGGATCTTCCTCCAGCTCGTACACGACGGCGACGAAGACCTGGAAGTCCCCGACGCCGGCTACTCGTTCGCAACGCTTAAGAACGCGCAGGCGACCGGCGACCTGGAGACGCTGCGATCGCACGGCCTGCCGGCCGAGCGTGTCCGGCTCGAGGGCGACCCGGCCGCGGCGGTCAGAGACCTCGCCGGGCGCCTGCGGGAGGCGCTGCGATGAAACTCGGCTTCGTGGGTCTTGGCCGCATGGGCGGCAACATGGTCCACCGCATCCACCGCGACTCGGAGCACGAGGTCGTGGCGTTCGACATGAGCGCGGAGGCGGTCGAGGAGGCCGTCGGGCACGGGGCGGCGGGCGCCGGCTCGCTCGAGGAGCTCGTATCGCAGCTCGAGGCGCCGCGGAGCGTGTGGATCATGGTCCCCGCAGGTGACCCGACCGCTCAGACGGTCGACAAGCTCGCGGACCTGCTCGACGAGGGCGACGCGATCATCGACGGCGGCAACTCGAAGTGGACCGACTCGCGCGATCGCGGCGCCCGCCTCGCCGAGCGCGGCCTCCACTTCGTGGACGTGGGCACGAGCGGAGGCGTCTGGGGGCTCGAGGTCGGCTACTGCATGATGGTCGGCGGCGGCGACGAGGCGGTCGGGCGGCTCGCGCCGATCCTCGACGTGCTGGCGCCCCCCGACGGCTGGGCCCACATGGGCGCGAGCGGCTCCGGGCACTACGTGAAGATGGTCCACAACGGCGTGGAGTACGGGATGATGCAGGCCTACGCCGAGGGCTTCGAGATCATGCACGCCTCGGACTACGACCTCGACCTGGAGGCGATCGCTCACCTCTGGAACCAGGGCGGCGTGGTGCGCTCGTGGCTGCTCGAGCTTGCCGAGCGGGCGTTCGCCGACGAGGGCCGCGACCTCGAGCGGCTCGAGGGCTACGTCGAGGACTCCGGCGAGGGCCGCTGGACGGTCCTCGACGCCATGGAGCACGACGTTCCCTCACCGGTGATCTCGATGGCGCTGATGGCGCGCTTCTACTCGCGCCGCAACGGCGATTACACCGCACGCGTGCTCGCGGCGCTGCGCAACCAGTTCGGGGGTCACGCGGTCAAGGCGCACGACCCTGCGGCCCAGGAGGATCCCGCGGCGGAGTAGCCGGGGGGCGGTCCGCGAGCCATGGCCACGGTCGAGCAGCGGCCCATCGCCGCCGAGGAGGAGAACCCGCTCACCGAGGGGCTCGAGCGCCTGCCGGTGCACCCCACGACGCTCGTGATCTTCGGGGCGACCGGCGACCTGGCGAAGCGAAAGCTGCTGCCCGCGCTCTACAACCTGGCGCACGAGGGCGCGCTGCCCGAGCGCTTCAACCTGATCGGCGTCTCGCGGGCGGACCGCCCGCACGAGGACTACCGGGCATTGGCACGCGAGTCGATCGGGAGCCACTCGCGCCACGAGCCCAAGGACGAGGTGCTCGACTCGCTGCTCGAGCACGTCCGCTACGTGCCCGGCACCTTCGACGATCCCGCCGTCTACGAGCAGCTCGAGCGGACCGCGGCCGAGTTCGACGAGGAGGCCGGGATGGCCTTCAACCGCGTCTTCTACCTGTCAACGGCGCCGGCGTTCTTCCCGATGATCGTCGGCAAGCTCGGCGAGCGCGGGCTCGAGCGCCGCGAGGGCGCCGAGGTGCGCGTGGTGATCGAGAAGCCGTTCGGCACCAACCTCGAGGAGGCGCTCGCGCTCAACCGTGACGTGCTCGACGTGCTCGACGAGAGCCAGGTCTTCCGGATCGACCACTACCTGGGCAAGGAAACGGTCCAGAACATGCTCGCCTTCCGCTTCGCGAACGGCATGTTCGAGCCGCTCTGGAACCGCAACTACATCGACAACGTGCAGATCACGGCGGCCGAGGACATCGGGATCGGCACGCGCGCCGGCTACTACGACGAGTCGGGGGCGCTACGCGACCTGGTGCAGAATCACATGCTCCAGCTGCTGACGCTGCTCGCGATGGAGCCCCCGGTGGCGTTCACCGCCGACGAGGTGCGCGACGAGAAGGTCAAGGTCCTCCACGCCGTCAAGTCGCCGACGACCGAGGACGTGGCGGACATGGCGGTCGGGGCACAGTACGGGCCCGGTCACTCCGCCGGGGAGGACGCCGTCGGCTACCTCCAGGAGGAGGGGGTGCCCGAGGACTCGACCACCGAGACCTACGCCGCGCTTCGGCTCGAGGTGGACAACTGGCGCTGGGCCGGCGTGCCGTTCTACCTGCGCACGGGCAAGCGGCTCGCGCGCAAGGTCACCGAGATCGCGGTCGCGCTCAAGCCGGTCCCGCACCTGGCCTTCCAGGAGCAGGGGTCCGTCGGGGTGCAGCCCAACCAGCTGATCTTGACGATGCAGCCGAACGAGGGCGTAGCGATCTCGCTCGGCGCGAAGATCCCGGGTACCCGGATGCGCATCCGCCCGGTGAACATGGAGTTCCTCTACGGCACCGCCTTCCTGTCGCAGTCGCCGGAGGCCTACGAGCGGCTGATCCTCGACGCCATGCGCGGTGACGCGACGCTGTTCACGCGCGACGACGAGGTCGAGGCGCAGTGGCGGATCTGCGACCCGATCGTGAGCGCCTGGGCCGACCGCACGGAGGCGCTGCCGAAGTATGCCGCCGGGGCCGACGGCCCGCAGGAGGCTGACTCGGTCCTGCGGCACGGGCACAAGTGGCGCGCCATCTGACGAGCAGCCGCGTTTGGGGCGACGATTTGCAGGCGCCCCCATGAGCGAGAACGTCTGGGCGGAGCAGAAAACGACGCCGGGTGCGATCGAGGCCGCGCTGCGGGAGCTGCTGAAGGAGCGCCACGCGGCCGTGGAGGCCTTCGTGCCCGCGCGCGTCCTGAACCTCGTCGTCGTGGTCGACCGCGAGTGGCGCGGCGAGATCGCGAACCGGCTCGAGAAGGTGGGTCGCTACCACCCTTCGCGGACCGTGATATGCGAGGTCGAGCACGGGCGCGAGACGATGGACGCGCAGGTCACGATCGGCTCGGAGGACGAGCTCGCGACCGGAGAGCTGGCACTCGGGCGCGAGCGCGTGCTGGTCGAGATCGGGGACTCGCACCTCGAGCACGTCGACTCGATCGTGGACCCGCTCGTGGTGACCGATCTGGCCACCGTGGTGTGGGCGCCGCACGGGCACCGCGAGGCGGTGGACTCGCTGATGAAGCTCGCCCAGGTCGTGTTGGTCGACTCGCTCGACGAGCCCTCGATCGAGGCCGCGCTCGAGCGCGTCCGCGAGCTCGCCGAGCGCTGCTACGTCGTGGACCTCGCCTGGCTGCGCAGCACGCCGTGGCGCGAACGGATCGCGGCGACGTTCGACCCCGCGATCTGGCGCCGCGAGCTCGGCTCGATCTCTTCGGTCGAGGTGCGCCACCGCCCGGACTCGCTTGCGGCCGCGCTGCTGGTGGTGGGCTGGCTCGGGTCGCGGCTTCACTGGGGGAGCGGTGAGCTGGCGGCGGTCAACGGCTCGCTGCGCGGGCACGTGGAGAGCCGCAGCCGCAAGGCCAGGGAGGTCGAGGTCCTGCTGCGCTCGGATGAGCGGCAGAGCGTGCCCGGGCTCGCGGGGATCACGATCGCCACGTCGTCGGGCATGTCGATCGCGCTCGACCGCGGCCCTGGCGGTCTCTCGGCGGTGCGGCGCACGCGCGACGGGCGCGAGTCGGCATGGACCGTGCTCGGCGCATCCCGCGGGGAGGCCGGGATCCTCGGCGAGGGGATCCGTCAGGCGCTGCTGAGGGACCCGACCTACGCGCCCGCGTTGCGGTGCGCCAGCTCGCTGGTCCGATGACGCTCGCCGCGTGAGCGCCCCGCCCGCAATCACGATCACGCAGGACCCCGCCGCCGATGCGGCCGAAAGGCTCGCCGCCGCGGCCGCGGCGGGAGGGCACACCGCGCTGGCCGGTGGGTCGACGCCGCGCGCCGCCTACGAGCGGGTGGCCGGGCTCGAGGCCGACTGGTCGCGCGCGACGCTCTGGTTCGGCGACGAACGCTGCGTCCCGCCCGACCACGAGCACTCGAACTTCGGCATGGCGAAGCGGGCGCTGCTCGACCGGCTTTCCGGCGGGGTGCCCGACGTTCGCCGGATCGAGGGTGAGCTGGGCCCGCGCGAGGCGGCGGCTCGCTACGAGCGGGCGCTGTCCGAGGCTTTCGACGGCGCCGTCCCGGAGCTCGACCTGGTGCTGCTGGGCATCGGCCCCGACGCCCACACCGCATCGCTGTTCCCGCGTGACGGAGCGCTTGCAGAGCGTGATCGCCTCGCGGTGGGAGTGGATACTCCTGGCATGGCTCCGCTGGTGTCGCGCGTCACGATGACGCTGCCGGTCCTGTCGAACGCGCGCGAGGTCCTCTTCCTCGTGGCCGGCGCGGACAAGGCGGAGGCCGCCCGGCGCGCGTTCTCCGGGGCCGAGGACCCGGACGCCCCCGCCAGCCTCGTCCGGCCGGAGCGCGGCGCATTGGCGGTGCTCCTCGACCCGGCGGCGGCGTCCGAGCTGCCGGACGCGAGAGGGCCGCGGTGAGCCTGTTCTTCGCCTCCAGCCGCGCCCCGGTCGCCGGCGCCTTCCCGCCGATCGCCGACTACGGCTTCCTCTCCGACACCGAGACGTGCGCGCTGGTGGCGCCGACCGGGAACGTCGAGTGGTTGTGCCTGCCGCGCTTTGACTCGCCGAGCGTCTTCGGCGCGCTGCTCGACCGCGACGCGGGCGTCTTCCGCGTCGGCCCGGCGGACGTCAGCGTCCCGGCGGCGCGCCGCTACCTGCCGGGGACGCTGGTGCTCGAGACGAGCTGGGGCACCCGCGGCGGCTGGATCATCGTTCGCGACCTGCTCTTGATGGGCAAGTGGCACCACGAGGACGACCGCTCGAACACCCACCGGCGCTCCCCGACCGACTACGACGCCGACCATGTTCTGCTGCGTCTGATTCGCTGCGTCAACGGCGAGGTGCAGGTCAACCTCGACTGCGAGCCCGTGTTTGACTACGGCCGCGCGCGGGCCGACTGGGAGTACACGGGGCCGGGCTACCACGAGGGCGTCGCGCGCGCCGAGGGGACCGACGTCCAGCTCGGCCTGAAAACCGACATGAACATCGGCTTCGAGGGCCCGCGCGCCACGGCGCGAACGCTGATGCGGGCGGGTGAGACCAGCTTCTGCGCCCTGACCTGGAGCGAGCACCCCGCGCCGCGCGACTACCAGGACGCCTACGACCGCCACGTCTGGACCGCCCACCACTGGCAGCACTGGCTCGACCGCGGTGAGTTCCCCGACCACCCGTGGCGGACCGCGCTCCAGCGCAGCGCGCTGACGCTCAAGGGGCTGACCTACGCGCCCACCGGGGCCGTGGTGGCGGCCGCCACGACCTCCTTGCCGGAGACGCCGGGTGGCGAGCGCAATTGGGACTACCGCTTCGCCTGGATGCGCGACGCGACCTTCACGCTCTGGGGGCTCTACACGCTCGGCTTCGACTGGGAGGCGAACGACTTCTTCTACTTCCTCGCCGACGTCGCGGAGGCGGAGGAGGGGCAGCTCCAGATCATGTACGGCATCGACGGCGAGGAGACGCTCGAGGAGCGCACGCTCGACCACCTCTCCGGTTACGAAGGGGCGCGGCCGGTCCGGATCGGAAACAGCGCCTACGAGCAGGACCAGCACGACGTGTGGGGGGCGGTGCTCGACTCGATGTACCTGCACACCAAGTCGCGCGACCACCTACCCGAGCGGGTCTGGCCGATCCTCGTCAACCAGGTCGAGATGGCGCTCGCGAACTGGCGCGACCCCGATCGCGGCATGTGGGAGGTGCGCGGCGAGGCGCAGCACTTCACCTCGTCGAAGCTGATGTGCTGGGTCGCGACCGACCGCGGCGCGCGCCTGGCCGAGATCCGCGAGGACACGAACCGCGCGCTCGCCTGGCAGGCGGCTGCGGACGAGATCAAGGCCGACATCTGCGAGCACGCGCTGGACGACCGCGGCGTGTTCTGCCAGCACTACGGCACGACCGCGCTCGACGCCTCGGTGCTGTTGATGCCGCTCGTGCGCTTCCTGCCCGCCGAGGACGAGCGCATCCACGCCACGGTGCTGGCGATCGCCGACGAGCTGACCGTCGACGGCCTCGTACTGCGCTACCGGGTCGGGGAGACGGATGACGGTCTGCGCGGCGAGGAGGGCACGTTCACGATCTGCTCGTTCTGGCTCGTGTCGGCGCTGTCGGAGATCGGCGAGCTCGACCGCGCGCGCGACCTCTGCGCGCGGTTGCTGGCGCTGGCGAGCCCGCTCGGGCTGTACGCGGAGGAGATCGACCCCCGCAGCGGCCGCCACCTCGGCAACTTCCCGCAGGCTTTCACCCACCTGGCGCTGATCAACGCGGTGATGCACGTGATCCGGACCGAGCAGGACCTCGAGGGAGAGCGCTTCTCGGTCACGCGCGAGTTGACGCGGGTGCGATCGCAGGGGTAGCTCGACGCCGGCGGTGCCGAGCCGTCGCGCTCGGTGGCGAGCCTGTTACGTGGGGCGAGGGCGCTGCTACCTGGGCCCTTGAACTGCCGCATAGCGACCTCGAAAGGGCCCACCTCGCGGGCTCGGTAACGACTCCGCGAACGGTGCTCGCAGCGCCGCACATTCCTGTGACAGGACGTGCGTGACGGGCGTCCAAGCCGGCGCGCGGCTCTCGTCAAGATGCAAACCTACGAGGGAGACGATCGGACGGAGCAAGAGGTTGGCGGAAGGAGACATTCGGCGATGAGGACGCGTCGCGGGCTGGCGGGTGTGGCGGCGCTGCTCGTCGGCGTTGCGGCCGTGCTGGTCGTCCTGCTGAACGGCGTTCTCGGCGGCGACGAGCCCGTGGAGGTCGGCGCCGCCACGGAAGCGACCGCTCCGCCGGCAAGCGAACCAGCGTCCCGAGGCGAGGACGGGCCAAAGCTGGTCGCCGAGCCGCCTGTCTCAGAGCCCGAGGCGGGAACGGGGCAGCGCGATGGCGCGGGCCCCCGGGGCGCGCTCGTGCCGGTGGCGGCCCGCGATCGCGACCGACCGAGCGGCGCCGGCGGCGGGGCGGGCAGCGGACTCGAGCAGGGCGCCGGAGGCCGCGGAGACGGTGGCTCCGGATCCCCACCGGCACCCGGTCGCTCGGGTGGAACCCCGGGCGTCGGTGGTGGCGAGCGTCCCGGTGGTGGCGGTGAGTCCCCCGGAGGCGGTGACGGCCGTGAGTCCCCCGGAGGCGGCGACGGGGGTGGGCCCCCGGACGGCGGCGAGCCACCTGGTGGCGGCGACCCCCCGGATGAGGACGACGAGCATCCCGGACGCGGGCCCGACGCCCCGCCGGGTCGCGCCGACGAGGGGCCGCCGGGTCACACTCGCGAGGGCACCCCGGGGCACGACCGCAAGTCGGCGCACGGCCGGACGGAGCCCGAGCAGGGCGACTAGGACGCGCTCCGTCCGCCGCCTACCTGCGGCCCGGCTCGCCCGCCGGCCCGAAGCGGCTCGTCTCGCCCTCGGGCAGCTTTCCGTCGCGGCCGACGTAGCCGTCCTTGCCGCCGGCGATCACGTAGACCGCCTCCTCGTCGCCGACGTTGCGGATCCGGCGGACGGTGGCGGCGTCCACGCGCGCCACGCCGCCGGGGCCGAGCTCGTGCGAGGAGCCATCGCCGAACTCCATCGCGATGCGCCCGCGGTGTACGAAGTAGGTCTCCTCCTGCTCGTCGTGGTAATGGCGGCCGGTGGCGAAGCCCGGCGGGAGGGCGATCGCGTTGATGCCGAAGGCGGTCACACCGAGCTCGCGGCGGATCTTGCGAAAGCCGGGGCCGTCGGCCATGTCGTCGATGCTGCCAACGGCGTAGCCGTCGCCGGTCACGACGGTGCTGTTCTCGGCGTCGCCCACGGCGCTTAGATTCGCACGTCGAGGACCATCGCGCCGAACAGCAGCGCCAGGTATGCGAGCGAGTAGAGGTAGAGCCGAAGCGCCGAGCGGCGATCCGCGCGACGGCGAAGCCGCAGGGCGAGCCACAGGAACGCGCCCCCGAGCGCCAGCGCGGCGCCCAGGTAGACGCCCCCGAACAGCGTCCCCGCGAACGGCAGCAGCGTGACCGCGACCAGGAGGACCGTGTACAGGACGATCTGCCAGCGCGTCTCGGCCCCGCCGCGCCCGACCGGCAGCATCGGGACTCCGGCGCGCTCGTACTCGTCGCGCATCAGAAGCGACAGCGCCCAGAAGTGCGGCGGCGTCCAGTAGAAGACGATCGCGAACAGGTACAGCGCGCTGCCCTCGAGCGAGCCGGTGGTGGCCGCCCACGCGACGAGTGGCGGCACCGCGCCGGCCGCGCCGCCGATGACGATGTTCTGCGGCGTCGTCCGCTTGAGCCAGATCGTGTAGACGAGCACGTAGCCGAGCAGGCCCGCGAGCGCGAGGCAGGCCGCGAGCACGTTGACGGTCAGCGCGAGCAGAGCGAACGAGGCGGCCCCCAGGACGATCCCGTACAGCAGCGCCGCCCGCGGGGACACGCGCCCCGAGGCCACAGGCCGCGTGCGGGTGCGCCTCATCACGCGGTCGATGTCGCGGTCGTACCAGTGGTTGATCGCCCCGGCGCCGCCGGCCGAGAGCGCCCCGCCGAGACAGGTCAGGGCCACCAGACCGAGCGAGGGGTCGCCCGCCACGTACATCGTCGCCACGGTGGTGAACAGCAGCAGCGACTGCACCTTCGGCTTGGTCATCGCGACGTAGTCCGCGACGACGGTGCGGGCCCGGGCGAGGGAGTCAGGGGTCTTGCCGGCGGTGCCGCGCCGCGGCCGATGGACGGCCGGCGAAGCGGGAGCGGGGGTCGGGGGCGGCCCGCCGGCGGGCGGCGGAGCGGCGGGC
>JBPCMT010000154.1:0-6324 GCA_051001995.1 Thermoleophilaceae bacterium | reverse complement strand
CGCACACGTGGTCCGCGGAGGTGGCCGACTACGACAACGACGGCCGCGACGACGTCTTCGTCAACCGCCACTACGAGCCCGCCGGGGGGACGCTCCACCGCAACGTCGGCGGGCGCTTCGAGAGGGTGGACACCGGCCCGGAGTCCTTCCCCAAGGCTGACCGCCACGACTGCACGTGGGGCGACGTCGATCGAAACGGCCGCAAGGACCTCTACTGCACGGTCGGCGGCGAGCGCGGCTCCGGCCTGCGGCCCAACGAGCTGTGGATGCAGCAGCGCAACGGCGAGTTCGTCAACGAGTCCACCGCGTACGGCGTCGAGGACCGGCGCGGGCGCGGCCGCGACACGACCTTCATCGACGTCAACGGGGATGGGTTCCTCGACCTCTACGTCGGCAACCAGTTCCCCCGCACCGACGGCAAGCAGTCGAAGAACAAGCTGTTCATCAACGAGGGCGGGCAGAGCTTTCGCCCGGCGCCCGAGTACGGGCTGAACAAGCAGGTCGGCGGCAAGACGATTCAGGCCGTGGACTACAACAACGACGGCTTCAAGGACCTGCTCGTCTGCGGCGAGCAGCGCCTCTACCTCTTTCGCAACGCCGGCGGGCGCGTCTTTTCCGACGTGACGAGGCCGCTCGGCCTAGCGGACCCGTGCGAGGCGGCGCTGTTCGCGAACATCGACGGACGCGGCCGCCCGGACCTCGCTCGCCTGGCCGAGGGGCGGCTGACGGTGACCCCCCAACGCGGGACGCGCTTCGGCAGACCGAGCTTCAGCCGCGAGGTCAGGGGCGGCGAGTACCTGGCCGCCGGCCGCGTGAACGGCGATCGGCTCGCCGATCTGTACGTCGTCCAGAGCGGCCCAATCGACAAGGACCGGCCGGACCTGATGCTGCTCAACAGGCGCGGCGGGTCGGACTTCGACAGGCTCGACATGGCCCAGACGACCCGCGGGGAGGGTGATTACGTCACCGCGATCGATCACGACGGCGACGGGCGCGACGAGTTCATCGTGATGAACGGCCACCTCAAGGCCGAGGGGCCGATCCGCCTGATCGCCTTCCGGTAGCTCCCGGTCCGCGGGGTCCCGCGGGGCGGTCAGGTCAACTCGCCGCGTCCGGCGCCTCGGCCAGCGCGGCGTCGAGGGCGCCCAGGAAGCGGTCGTTCTCGCCGCGGGTGCCGTAGGTAACGCGAATGCGGCCCGGCTCCCCGAGCGCGGCGCCGGCGCGGACGATCACGCCGCGCTGCGCAAGCCCGCGGACGACCGCCGCCTCGTCGCGCCCGCCGAGCGAGAGCCACGAGAAGTTGGCCTCGCTGTCGGTGCTCGCAAGGTCGCGCTCGGCGAGCGCGGCCTCCACGTGGAGACGCTCCACGGCGGTCCGCTCGACGCGACGCGCCACCTCGTCCTGGTGGCGGATCGCCTCGGCGGCGGCCGCCTGCGCCAGCGCGTTGACCGAGAACGGCTGGCGCACCCGGTCCACGGCCGAGCGGAAGTCCTCGGCGCCGAGCGCGTAGCCGACCCTCAGCCCGCACAGCCCGTAGACCTTCGAGAACGTCCGCAGCACCACGAGGTTGGGGTGGCGCTCGAGCAGCGCGAGCGACTCGTCGGGGTCCTGGAGCGTGGAGAACTCGACGTAGGCCTCGTCGAGGATCACGGTCACGTGGCGCGGCAGCTCGCCGAGAAACGCGTCGAGCTCCGCGACCGGCAGCGCGGTGGCGCTCGGGTTGTTGGGGTTGCAGACGAGCAGAAGGCGCGTGGCGCCAGTCACCTCTCTCGCCATGGCGTCGAGGTCGTGGCGGCCGTCCGAGTCGAGGGCCGCCGTGATCGCGCGCGCGCCGGTCATCGCCGCCAGGTGCGGGTAGATCGAGAACGACGGCCAGGCGTAGACGATCTCGGCGCCCGGCTCGAGCATCGCCTCCGCCGCCGCCAGGAGAAGCTCGCACGACCCGTTCCCGACCGCCACGCGGCCGGCGGAGGTCTCGTGGCGATCGGCGATCCGGCGCCGCAGGAGCGACTTGTCGGGGTCCGGGTAGCGGTTCAGGCCGTCGAGCGCCCGCGTGACCGCCTCGAGCACCGCGGGATGGGGCGCCCACGGCGTCTCGTTCGAGGCGAGCTTGACCAGGTCGCCGTCGTGCTCGTAGGTCTCCGCGGCCGGGTAGGCCGGGATCTCGCGGATGCGCGCATTGACCTCGATCGGGCTCATCGCGTTCGGGCCGGCTGGCGCCGCCTCACTGCGCGCCCTCGAGGTCGCGGCGCAGCGCGACCGCCTCGCGCAGGTAGACGTGCTGGAGATCGGCCCCGTCATCGCCGGGGTAACAGTGGAGCATCAACCTGATCACCCTGGGCATCGAGCCGGGGACGTCGATCTCGCGCGCGCACAGGAGCGGCACGGCGCTCAGGCCGAGCCGGCGCGCCGCGACGGCGGGGAACTCGGCGTCGAGGTCGCCGGTGCAGGTGAAGATGCAGCTCACCATGTCGGCGGTCGCGATCCCGTTGCGGTCGATCACCTCGCTCACGAGCTCCTCGGTGGCGCTCATGATCGCCTCGGCGTCGTTGCGGTCGACGGTTATCGCTCCCCTCAGGGCTCTCAGCCTCACGGCGCGGGATTGTCCCAGAGCCGCCCGCGGCGCCGTGCACGGCTTCGCGGCGCCCGGCCGCCCCGGGGTATAACGAACTCATGTCCGTGCAACCAGGCTCCGACTTCGCCGGGTACCGCGTCGAGGACGTCGCGGGGCGCGGCGGCATGAGCGTGGTGTATCGGGCGATCGAGCCGGGGCTGGAGCGCCCGGTGGCGCTGAAGGTGATCTCGTCCGAGCTCGCCGTCGACGAGACCTTCCGCGCGCGCTTCGAGCGCGAGTCCCGCCTGGCGGCGTCGCTCGACCACCCAAACGTCATCCCCGTCGCTTCCCGCCGGCGAGCCCTCGACGGTCCCCGATCTCACCGACGTCGGGCTCGACTTCGCCGACTCAATACTGAGCCGGCAGGGCCTCGACTACGAGCCGGTCGGCGACGACCTCTTCGGCCTGATCGACTCGGAGGCGCTTACGGTCTGTCAGACAGACCCCGAGGCGGGCGCCGCCGTGGAGACCGGCGACGAGGTGACGCTCTTCATCGACTCGGGCTGCTGAGGCCGGCAGAACTCAGCGCCCTCCCGAACCCTGGGCGCTCGCCGCCCGCAGCCGCTCCACCTCGGCGGCGGTCAACCGCCGGCTCACGCCCGGCGCGAGCGGACGCCCGCGATCGCCGGCGTGCTCGAGTCGCAGAGGCCCGAACGCGACGCGCTCGAGCGCGATCACGCGGTGCCCGACGGCCTCGCACATCCGTCGCACCTGACGCCTGCGGCCCTCGGCGATGACGATCTCGAGCGCGTCCGGCCCCAGCCGCCGTGCGCGCGCCGGCGCGCTGAGCCCGTCCTCGAGCTCGATTCCCGCGCGCAGCGCGCGCAGCGACGCCTCGCTCACGCGCTCAGGCTCGACCCGCGCGCGGTAGGCCTTCTCGACGCCGTGACGCGGGTGGGTGAGCCGCTCGGCCAGCTCACCGTCGTTGGTCAGCAGGATCAGGCCGGTGGTGTCCGCGTCGAGGCGGCCGACCGGGTACAGGCGCAGCGCCGAGTCGACGAGGTCACCGACGATCGATCGCCCGTGCGTGTCGCGGGCGGTCGACACCACGCCCGCCGGCTTGTTGAGCGCCCACACCTCGCGCTCCTCGACCGCCACCGCCTCGCCGTCCACGGCGACCCGGTCCGCCTCCCCCACGTCGCGCGCCGGGTCGGTGACCACCTCCTCGCCCACCATCACCCGTCCCTCGGCCACCAGCAGCTCCGCGGCCCTTCGCGATGCGACGCCGCAGTGGGCCAGGTACTTGGCGAGCCTCACGAGCGCGATGCTGGTGCCATCCGCCGATGATGGCGTGCCGGACGGCCGCCCGCCACTGCGACACTGGACGCATGGACCTCGCCCTTCTCGACGCCGCGCTCGCGCGCCGCTCCGAGCCCCGCTTTCGCGCCCGCCAGGTGTGGGAGTGGACCGCGCGCGGCGCTCACTCCTACGCCGAGATGACGAACCTCCCGGTCGCGCTCCGCGAGGAGATCGCCGCGGAGGTTCCGTTCTCCTCGCTCGAGCTCGAGCGCGAGGCGCGCGCCGCCGACGGCACGGAGAAGGCGCTCCTTCGCACCGCCGACGGCCGGCCGATCGAGGCGGTGCTGATGCGCTACCGCGACGGCCGGCGCTCGCTGTGCCTCTCGAGCCAGTCCGGCTGCCCGCTGACCTGCACCTTCTGCGCGACCGGGCAGATGCGCTTTCACCGCAACCTGAGCGCCTCGGAGATCCTCGACCAGGCGCTCCATTTTCGCCGGCGCGAGCGCGTCGACCACGCCGTCTTCATGGGGATGGGCGAGCCGCTGCTCAACCTCGACGAGGTGCTCGCGGCCTGCGAGCGGCTGCCCGACGTGGGGGTCGCGGCGAGCAACACGGCGATCTCCACCGTCGGATGGATCCCGGGGATCGAGCGACTCACCCGCGAGGGCCCGCGAGTCCGCCTCGCCCTCTCGCTCCACGCCGCCGACGAGGCGCTGCGCTCCGAGCTGATGCCGGTCAACGACCGCTACCCGCTCGCCGACGTGCTCGAGGCCTGCCGCGCATGGTCGGTGGCGCGCCGGCTCCCGGTCTTCGTCGAGTACCTGATGCTCGGCGGGGTCAACGACCGCTACGAGCAGGCGGTCACGCTCGCGGAGGCGCTCGAGCCACGTGACCGCTTCAAGGTCAACCTGATCCCGTACAACCCGACCGACACCGAGTACGCGGGCTCCAGCCGCGCCGCGGTCGATGCCTTCCGGGCGGCGCTCGAGGCGCGCGGCGTGCGGACCACCGTGCGGCTGACGCGCGGGCGCGACATCGAGGCGGCCTGCGGGCAGCTCGCCGTCGGCGCCTAGCCGGACCGCCGCGCAGACGGCCTGGCGGGGCTCTACTGCAGGCTGTCGTCGGGCAGCGTCAGCGGGATGTTCGGCAGCATGAAGCCCCGGTCGATCGGCGCCTCGTGGCTCACCAGGAGCCCCTCCTCGGCGAGCAGCCTGACGTTCGGGAGCGAGTAGGGCTCGGCCGCGTCGCGGTCGACGACGTAGCCGAGATCCGCCAGGCTGGCGGCGGTCATCCGGCTCAGCGGGTTGTCGGCCGCCGCGACGTAGCCGGACATCAGCTCGTTGAGGAAGAGGGCCTCGCGCCAGTGGGAGCCACGCGTTCCCGAGCCGCCGCGGTTCTCCACCGGCACCTGCTTGCGCCTGGCGCCCGGGCCCTGGAGCGTGCGGTACTCGTCGATCGCCCCCTTCCCCGCGAAGGTCGGGTTGGCCGAGTTGACGTTCTTGAGGAGGCCCTTGAGCTTCCAGATCGTGCCGATGCCCAGGACGTGCCCCATCTCGTGCGCGATCACGTCGTTCAGCGTGCCGTCCTTCTCCATCTGCTTGAGGTCGGCGGAGTCGAACCTCATCTCGCCCTTCACCGGGAGGAAGGCCTCCCTTCCGGCGCGCTTGGGGCGGATGTGACTGGGGCCGGCCTGGCCGAGGACGCCGCCGGGCCCGTCGATGTCGGCGCCGCCGGCGAGGATCAGCACGTCGTCGATCACCTCACCGTCGACCTTCACGCGCGGGAGGTCGCCGACGATCACCCGGGTCCAGCGGCGGGCCGCCGCCTTGAACGCGTCCTGCTGGCGCTTGTTCAGGCCCCCCGTGAACCGCACCTCGATCGTGAAGGGCTTGTTCGTCGCGGCGACGTCCCTGGCGGCCTTCTTGTCGGCGACCGCCCGGTAGGACTCGTACCTGGCCATCCTTGCCTCCTCGCTCGGGGTGGCCGCAGCCTACCCCTCCACGCCGCGCCGGAAGCGGTCTACGTGCGACCGGCGGCGGAGCCCGAGAGCCCGATGCGCGACGCCCCGGAGGCGGCGCCCCGCGAGCGCGCCGTGCGGCGCCGGCCCCATCGTGGCGCGGGCGATCGCAGGCCTCGCGAACGCCGGGAAGCACCGCCGTCGGGCACCATCCGCGAGGCGCGCAGCTCGAGCATCGCGACCAGGTCCGCGGTCGGATGGAACGGGTCGGCGATCCCCCGCCCGCCCGAAAGCGGCCTGGCGGCGCGCAGCACCCCGTCCTCCTCGGCGAGCAGGTGCGCGCACCCATCCGGGGGCGGCGCGCCGTCGAGCTGCGCCAGCGTGGCGAGCGCCTCGCGATCGCCGGACGTCGAGCGCCTGATCGAGACCTGGGCGAGGCGCGGATCCGCCGCCGTGGCGGGGGGCGCCGTCACGCCGCGCGCCTTCCGGGCACCGGCGAGGGCTGGGTGGCACC
>JBPCMT010000153.1:0-3850 GCA_051001995.1 Thermoleophilaceae bacterium | reverse complement strand
GAGTCGAAGAACGGCGTGTCGACCATCCCGGGCTCGATCAGGGTCACCTTGACGTCGGAGTCGGAGACCTCCTGGCGCAGCCCCTCGCCCATGGCGGTGACCGCCCACTTGGTGGCCGAGTAGAGAGAGCCCGGCAGCGCGCGCCGGCCGGCGACCGACCCGGTAAGCAGGAAGTGGCCGCGTCCCTGCTCGCGGAAGTGCGCCAGCGCGGCGCGAATCGTGAGCGCCACCCCGAGCACGTTGGTGTCGATCATCGTCCGCCATTGCTCGACCGACTCCTCGAGGAACCCTCGCTTGGCGCCGAGGCCGGCGTTGGCGAACACCGCGTCCAGGCCGCCAAAACGCTCACGCGCGGCGGCGACCAGCGCCTGCTGGTCGTCCCAGTCGGTCACGTCGCAGCGGCGCACGAGCACTCGGTCCTCACCGAGCTCGCCCGCCAGCGCGGCCAGCTTCTCCTCCGAGCGCGCGCCGAGCGCGAGGCGCCATCCCTCGCGGGCGGCGTGGCGCGCCGTCTCGGCGCCGATCCCGCTGCTGGCGCCGGTGATCAGGAGGACGCGGTCGTCGGCCATCCGGGCGGTTCTATCACGAGCCGCCCCGCTGCTAGGTTCTCCGCCGATGGCGGGCCCGAACTTCATCGTGATCGGGGCAAAGAAGAGCGGCACCACCAGCCTCTACAGGTACCTGGACCTGCACCCGGAGATCGCCATGGCGTATCCGAGAGAGCTGAACTTCTTCGTCCCGGGCGGGGCCCGGTCCGCGAACCACGCGGCGCCGTCGGACCAGAGCCCCGAGTGGTACCTGTCTCGCTTCGACGCCCCCGCGCCGGTGCACGGCGAGAGCTCGCCGAACTACGCGTCGTTCCCCCTGATCACCGGCGTCCCGAAGCGGATCCGCGCGCTCGTCCCCGACGTGAGCCTGATCTACCTCGTCCGAGACCCGATCGAGCGCATGCTCTCCGAGTACGGTCAACGTTGGGGACACAACGGGGTGCGGCGTCCGGTCTCGGAGGTCTTCTCGGATCCCGAGCTCGTCGACACGACGTACGTGGTCAGAGGTCGGTATCAGATGCAGATCGAGCAGTTCCTCGAGCACTTCGAGGAGAACCGTCTCCTGATCGTCGCGCAGGAGGACCTGAGGAACAACAGGCAAGCGACCCTCGACCGGATCTTCGCGTTCGTCGGCGTGAAGAGCTTCAGCACTCCGAAGTTCGACAAGGAGCACAACATCGCGCGGGATCGCCGGCGATCGGCCCGGCTCGCCGGGGTGAGCAGGCGCTGGGGCGAGCACAATCCGGTCCGGACGCTCTTTCGAACGGGCAAGGTGAAGGACCTGCTGTCTCGGCCCATGCCTCGTCATGAGCTCGAGCCCGAGGTCCGCGCGCGAGTCGCCGAGTACTTCCACGAGGACGCTCGGCGGCTGAGAGCGTTCACCGGCCAGCGGTTCGAGAGCTGGTCGGTGTGAACCGGCGCGCAGCACCTTGATCGCGGTAGGCGGCGCGCCGACGTCCGGGCTCGCCGACCCTGTCACCGCGCGCTTTCCCGCCGCCTCGCCGTCGCGCGGCCACTACGAGAGCTTCTACCTGAAGGCCGGGCATCCCACGGAGGCACTCGCGGTGTGGATCCGCTACACGGTCCACAAGCCCCCCGACGCCGAGCCCAGCGGATCGGTCTGGTTCACGCTCTTCGACGCGCGCGCCGGCGCGCCGCGGGCCTCCAAGGTCACGGTCGAGGCCGACCGGATCGGCACCGGTGGCGGCGACTACGTCCGGATCGCGGACAGCCGCTTCGGCTCCGGACACGTCTCCGGGGATGCGACGAGCGAGCGGCTCGCCGCCTCATGGGAGCTCGAGTTCGAGTCCGGAGAGGAGACCCTTCGCCACCTGCCGCGCGACTGGATGTACCGCGCGCCCGTCCCACGCACGAAGCTCGAGAGCCCGCACCCGGCGACCCGGTTCAGCGGCCGGGTACGGGTCGGCGACGACCTTCTGGAGCTCGACGGCTGGCCCGGCATGGTGGGCCACAACTGGGGCTCAGAGCACGCCGAGCGCTGGATTTGGATGCACGCGACGGGGTTCGAGGGGCACGGGCCCGAGACGTGGCTGGACGTGGCGATCGGCCGCATTCGGCTCGGCCCGTTCACGACGCCCTGGGTGGCCAACGGCGTGCTCTCCATCGACGGGGCACGCGAGCGGCTCGGGGGGATCGAGCGCGTCCGCGCGACGGCCGTCGAGGAGAGTCCGACCGGGTGCCGGTTCGTGCTTCCGGGGCGCGAGGGGTCGGTCAGGGGATCGGTGACGGCGCCGGCCGATGCGCTGGTGGGCTGGCTCTACGCCGACCCGCAGGGCCCGGGTCACCACACCGTCAACTGCTCGATCGCCTCGATGCGCCTGGAGCTGCGCCGCCCCGAAGCTCCGCCCGTGGAGCTGGCGACCGCATCCGGGGCGACCTACGAGCTCGGAATGCGCGAGCGCGACCACGGCGTTCCCATCCAGCCGTTCCCGGACGGCTAGACGCGGCCCCGCCTGGCCGGCGTCGGATGGGACTAGCGGATCGGCCCGGAAGTCATCACGTATGTCGCAAGCAGCGCGAGCACCGCAATCGCGGCGCCCGCGTAGAGGGCCACCCGCCGCCGCTCGCCGCTCGTCCGCGCCTTCACCAGCGCGAGCCGCTCCTTGAGCGTGCGCGCCGGCATCAGCGCGGTGTGGGCGAGGATCGCGAGGTCGTGGCGCAGGCTCTGGGTGCGGATGTACTCGAGGTCCACGGCGATCTTGCGCGGGAGGATCTCCTGCGCGTAGAGCTTCGCGGACTCGTGGGCGTCGGCGAGCAGGTGGCGCTCCTCGATGTACTCGAGCTGCGCCGGCCCGGTGATCCCGGGCACGACCGTGAGGATCTGGCGGTACTCATCGGGATAGAGGCTCACGAACTCCTCCACCTCCGGGCGCGGGCCCACGACGCTCATCTGCCCGCGCATGACGTTCCACAGCTGGGGGAGCTCGTCGAGCTTGGTGGCAACCAGGAACTCGCCGATCGGGGTGAGCCGCTCGTCGCGGAACTTCGTGAGCGGCGCGCCGGTCGCGTCGCGGCGCATCTTGCGGAACTTGAGCATGTCGAAGGGCCGGCCGCCCCTCCCGATGCGGGGCGAGTGGAAGAAGATCGGCCCGGGCGAGTCGACGAAGATGATCACGGCGATCACCAGGCCCACGAGCAGGGCGAACGGCAGCATCACGACCGCCACGACGAGGTCGAACGCGCGGATCAGACGCGCCGAGGGGTGGGAGCCGAGCACGCCGCCGTCCCGATCGCCGGCCGCCGCGCCGGTGGTGGTCACGGGCGCTCGCCGGGATCGGGGTCGGGGCGCGCGCGGCCGGCGAACTCGTCGACGTTGCCCTCATAGGCGCGGACCGCCTCCTCGAGGTCGTGCAGCTGACCGATGTCCTGCCAGTAACCGGGATGCTCGTAGGCGGCGACGGTCTCCCCGGCCTCGATCAGCTGCTCGACCAGGTCGGGCAGGTCCATCCGGTGCCCCGGGCGGACGAAGCGCGTGACGCGCGGCTCGATGGCGTAGATGCCGATGCTCACCGGCCACGAGTAGCACGGCTTCTCGTCGATCCCCTCGATCCGCCTGAGGCCCTCGACGGACTCGCCGAGCTGGAGCACGCCGTAGTCGACGTCGATCTCCTGCAGCTTCGTGGCGATCGTGGCGGCGGCCCCGGAGCGGCGGTGCGCCTCGAGGAGGTCGCGGTAGAGCGGGGTGGCCAGGACGTCCCCGTTCATCATGATGAAGGTGTCGTCGAGGTCGGGCACCTCGGCCAGCGCACCGACGGTGCCGAGCTGGCTCTTCTCGCGGTTGT
>JBPCMT010000152.1:0-2988 GCA_051001995.1 Thermoleophilaceae bacterium | reverse complement strand
GGTCCTTCACCCAGCCCGCTCGCCACACCAGTGCGCGGGCCGCCTCGGCGTCCACCACCATGTCGGCGATCATCTCCTGGACGAGCTGGAAGCTCGCGATCGGGCGATCGAACTGGCGACGCTCGGTCGCGTAGGCGACCGAGGCTTCGACGCACCCCTGGCAGATCCCCACGCATCCGGCAGCGACGCTGAAGCGGCCCGAGTCGAGCGCCGACATCGCGATCTTGAAGCCGTCGCCGACCTCGCCCAGGAGGGCCTCCTCGCCGAACTCGACGCCGTCGAGCGAGAGCTCGGCCGTGTCCGACGCGCGCAGGCCGAGCTTCCCGTGGACCTCGGAGCTCTCAAAGCCGGGCGAGTCCGTCGGCGCGAGGAAGCATGCGAGCCCGCGGTGCCCCTCGTCGGGGTTCGTCTGGGCGAAGACGAGCGCGACCTGGGCGTAGTTCCCCATCGAGATCCACTGCTTCTGGCCGGTCAGCCGCCAGCCGCCCTCGCTGCGCTCGGCTCTGGTGCGCAGGCTCGCGGCGTCCGATCCGCTGTCGGGCTCGGTGAGGCCGAAGCACCCGAGCGCCTCGCCCGAGCAGAGCCGCGGCAGCCACTCGCGCTTCTGCTCCTCGCTCCCCCAGCGCTCGATCGACGAGCACACAAGCGAGGTCTGCACCGACACCACCGTGCGCGCCGACGAGTCGCCGCGGCCGACCTCCTCGACGATCAGCCCGTAGGTGCGGTAGTCGAGTCCCCGCCCGCCGTACTCCTCGGAGACGATCGAGCCGAGGTAGCCGATCTCGCCGAGCTTTCTGACGAGGTCGGTGTCGAAGCGCTCGGCGCGGTCGTTGTCACGCGCGACGGGCACGATCTCCCCGTCCGTGAACTCCTTCGCGGTCTCGCGGATGAGGCGCTGCTCGTCGGTCAGCTCGAAGTCGATCACGAGGCGGACAGTAGCCGCGCCGGCCCGAGCGGGCGGGCCGATCGAGATTAAACTCCGGGCATGGACGGGTTCACCATCGTCGTGACCGCGTTCCTGGTCGTGGGTGTCCTCGTCTTCCTCCTGATCGGGCGCTACCACCCGAAGACCGGCTCCCAGGTGCTCGACTGGAAGCCGACGCGCTCGCAGGAGGATGAGGTCCGGCTCGAGCTCGAGGACGTCGACCAGATGCTCGAGGCGCAGAACGAGCGCCGGCGGCGAGCCGGCCGCGAGGAGCTCACCGAGGAGGGGATGCAGGCCGAGGTAGAGCGCCACAACCGCGAGCAGCGCGCGCGCGCGCGCCAGTACCGCGAGCCGGAGTAGCCGGTGTCGTGGCGCGGGCGCTGATCGTCGGCTGCGGCTGTCGCGGGCAGGCACTCGCGCGCACGCTCACCGCCGCAGGGCACACCGCACGCGGCACGACGCGGAACGCGGAGTGCCTCGCGGCGATCGAGGCGGCCGGCGCCGAGGCTGCGGTCGCCGACCCCGACCGCCTCGGGACGCTGACCCCGAGCCTCGAGGGTGTGAGCGTGCTGTGCTGGCTGATGGGCACGGCCGGTGGGCAGCCGGAGGCGGTGGCCGCGCTCCACGGGCCGCGGCTCGAGTCGATGCTCGAGGCGATCGTGGACACCCCGGTGCGCGGGGTGGTCTACGAGGCGGCGGGGAGCGTCGACCCGGCATGTCTCGCGGGCGGGGCGGCGCTCGCGCGGCGGGCCGCGAGAACGCACCGTATGCCGGTCGAGCTGATCGTCAGCGACCCGGCCGGGCACGATCCCTGGCTGGAGGCCGCGGTGGGCGCGGTGGAGGCCGTCCTCACCCGCTAGCGTTGCGACCGACTGCTTAAATGACTCGAATCCCAAGTGGCTTTCTCCCCTTTTACCCGGAGGTGATGTGTCGGTGGCCGAATACGCCAAGGACGTGCTGGTCGAGACCCAGTGGGTCCAGGAGCACCTGAACGACGACTCGATCCGGATCGTCGAGGTCGACGAGAACCCCGCGCTCTACCGCGACGCGCATATCCCCGGCGCGATCGGGTTCGACTGGAAGGAGGACCTCCAGGACCAGGTCAAGCGCGACTTCCTCGGTCCGGAGGCCTTCGGCGAGCTCTTTGGGAGCCGTGGCATCTCGAACGACCACCAGATCGTCCTCTACGGCGACCGCAACAACTGGTTCGCCGCCTACACCTACTGGTACCTGAAGTACTACGGGCATGACAACGTCGTGCTCATGAACGGCCCGCGCGAGAAGTGGATCGAGGAGGGCAGGCCGACCACGGACGAGCAGCCCGGCGTCGAGCCCGCATCGTTCAGCGCCCAGCCGGGCGACGACGCGATCCGCGCGAAGCGCGACGAGGTGCACTCGGCGCTCGACTCGCAGACGAACCTCGTCGACGTCCGCTCACCGCAGGAGTTCTCCGGCGAGCTGATCGCGATGGCCGGCTACGAGAACGAGGGCGCTCAGCGCGCGGGGCACATCCCCGGGGCCGCGTCGGTGCCGTGGGCGCAGGCCGTGCGCGAGGACGGGACGTTCAAGTCGGCCGACGACCTGCGCGAGCTCTACAGCGGCAAGGGCGTGATCGACGGGAGCAACCCGGTGATCGCCTACTGCCGCATCGGCGAGCGCTCGGCCCACACCTGGTTCGTGCTGCACGAGTTGCTGGGCGAGGACGACGTCAAGAACTACGACGGGTCCTGGACCGAGTGGGGCAACCTGGTGGACGTGCCGATCGAGAAGGACGTGTAGCCAGGGACGCCGCAGATCCCGGTACGATTACGCCTCCTCCAGGGGGGAACCTGTTGAACAGCTCGCAACCAGCCCACAGCACGGGGCCTTCCGGCAGCCCGGATTCGCGCAGCGCCCACGGCTCACACGAAGAGGCCGCGAGCCTCGAGTTCCGCGGCGTCACCAAGCGCTACCCCGGCCAGGGGGAGGCGGCGATCGAGGATTTGTCGCTGCGGGTCGAGGCGGGAGAGATCTGCGTGCTGGTCGGGCCGTCGGGCTGCGGGAAGACGACCGCGATGCGCCTC
>JBPCMT010000151.1:0-5846 GCA_051001995.1 Thermoleophilaceae bacterium | reverse complement strand
GGGCCGCGCGGACCGCGCTTGCGCGGCGCGAGGCCCTCAAGCGCGCCGGCGTCGCGCTGCTTTCGCCACGCCGTCAAGTGCGAGGTGTACAGCCCCTCGCGGCGCAGCATCGCGCCGATCTCGCCCTTGCGCGTGGCCGGCGTCTCGCGCCAGCGTCATCCGCCGCGCGACGAGGCGACCGGTCTCCGTCCCCTGGCTCGGCCCCGGGTACCGCCACGGCGGTGTGGCCGCGGTGGCGATCAACTTCCATGACTATGGCGGACTCGGCGCCCAATGGTGGATTCGCCGGGGATCGAACGACAGGTTGCGACAAGGCAAACGCAAGCTCTTCGACTACCGCGCCGGGTCGTACCTCGCACTGGCACACGCGAGCCTGGACGGCGAACTGCTGGAAGAAGCGCCCGATCCCACCCTTGTCGCCGATGCGTGGGACCGCTCCGCTTTCCTCGAGGCGGTCAAGTGTGCGCCGCGCAGCGGCGTGAGCGAACCAACCGATGCGATGCGGCGCAACTGCCGGCGCGCTACCTGGTCGACGAGCTCTCTCTGCTCGAGCCCGGAGTTCTCATCGTCGTCGGACGGTGGGTGGGCGATGCCCTAGCGCAGCGTGTGGTGGTCGAACGGAGTGAGCAGCATCCGGGGTTACGGCGGGGCACGGCCACGATCGGTGGGCGCAAGGTCGAAATACTCTGCTGCAATCACCCCTCCTACGGCAACTGGAAGCCAACAATCGCCTCGCTCAGGCAGACGCTCGCCGAGCATCCGCTGGTCGTACGGAGCTGAGCTGACCAGCAATACCTCGACCAGCGTCCGGCACCAGGTGACGGCCGAGACCGGAAGGGCAACCTACACGTGGACTACGCCCTCTCTTATGCCGCACATCTTCTTGCCCCGGCTCCCGCCTTCGCGAAGGACGAGCGCCGGCCGACACGGCATGCGCCGACTCCGTCGATGCTCTTTCTGGACTAGGGTCAGCTCGTGGCCGGTCACGAGAGCGACTCCAGGGTCCAGCGCGATGCTGAGGCGCTGATCCTCGATGCCGTTCAGAAGTACGTCGGCATGGAGCTTGCTCCTAGGTTAGTCCGCTTCGACAGTGGCGCGACGGTGCAGGTCGATGGAGCCCCTTCCGACGAGTCGCTATTCGTCGAGATCTTCGCGCGTCAAGGTGCGCTCAAGGGTGGCCAGCAGAGGAAGGTCTCACAGGATGCTCTGAAGCTCGTCACGCTGGGCCGAAGTCGTCCGAGCGCCCGCTTGATTCTCGCGTTCGCCGACGAGCAAGCCGCTGCTTACGCGACCAAGGGGACGTGGGTATCGGAAGCCCTTCGGACGTGGGGCGTCGAGGTGCTCGTGGTCGAACTCGGCCAAGCCGTGCGTGATCGGATTCGAGGGGCACAGGTTCAGCAACAGATGGTGAACCCGGCCGCGTCACCGCCCGCGAACGCGCAGCCGGACCGAGCGCTTAGGCGCGGCGTGGCTCGGGCGCTGCTGGTTCGCGCGAGGAACGACAGCGCGGGGACGCTGGGCGGTCGTCGCATGAACGGCGGAAGCTGCCTGGCCGACTGGCTTCCACTGAATCGCCGTCCTGTCGGCTGCCGGTTTGTGACGGCGGACGCCCAATATTGCACCGACATCGGGCAACGAGAGACGCACCAGCCGACCGGTGACGACCGCCTCAGCCCGCGGGCAGTGGCTCGGTCAGCCCAGTAGCCGTCGAGGGATCAGCTCCACCTGCTCGGGCTCGACCCGCCGGCCGCGCTTCGGGCGGACCTCGGGTGGCAGCTCGGGCAGGCGCCAGGCGCGCAGGGTCCCTATGTGGACATCGCGCTCGCAGCAGAAGAACATCCCCCGACGGCCTGGGTAGTCCCAGGTCTCCCGGCCGGCGCCCACGCGCGCGATCGCGCCGGTCACCTCGCTGTCGGCGCGACGCACGAACTTGCGCGCGGTCGGCTCGTCCTCGAGCACGAACACGACGATCGGCGCCTCGCCGTGCCCCCGGTAGCGGGGGTGGGCGCGCCACCAGGCGGTGAGCAGGGCGTCGTGGCGGTGGAACTTGCGGACGTTGTGGTCGGTCGTCGGGTCTCTCGAGCGGTCGAGCTCGACGAGCAGGTCGAGCCGTCGCGGCGCCTCGGTCGGCAGCCTCAGCTCGATCGTCAGGTCGGGCTTGATCGACTGGAAGGTGTCGAGCTTCAGGTTGCGCACCCCGCGGTGCAGCTCGAGCTCGACGTCGTCGGGCCCGATCCGCCGCCACTTGTCGCCCACGAGCCGTTCCGGGGCGACCTGGCCGTGCTGCTCTCCGTGCCAGTCGAGCACGAACCGCCCGGCGAGCTGGTGGAAGGCGATCAGCCAGCCGGCGACGTGTAGGTCGTGGATCGCCGTCCTGTAGCCCTCGGCGTCCATCGACTTCCAGCTCGCGCCCCTGCGGATTCGCGGCCCGCGCGGACCGGGGCGCCCTTCGACGACGGCGAAGCCCGCCTTGGTCAGGGCGTAGAAGCGCTTGGGTCGCCCGCCCGCGCCCTTTTGGCGGATGAAGCCGCGGTCGACCCACCCCGCGCCGGCCAGCTCCCGGAGGAGTCGCTTGTGGACGGTGTCGCCCGCCCGGGGCCAGCCGAGGCGCCTTAGCTGCGATCCGTAGGCGATGCGCAGCCTGTGAAGGGCGGCGAGCGCCTCGAGGTGCTCCCGCTTGGGCTCGAGCCGCCGGGGCTGGTCGGTGAGGGGCTCCCACTCGAGGTCGTAGGGATCGTTGAAGTCGAGCTCCGTGTAGCTCTCGGGCACCGCCGCGCCGCCCGCGGAGCCGAGTCGCCCGACGTCGAGCTGCTCTCCACGCGCGCTCGTGCTTCCCTGCCTCGCGTGCGTGTGCGTGCGCGTGGGCGTGTCCGTTTCCGTGCCCGGAGCGCCGCCATCGGATGGGAGGTCCGCTCCGCCGCCCTCAGACGGCGTCGGCCGCTCCGAGGGAGGTGGCTCCGCTTCGGTCCGACCCGCGAGCTCGCGCTCGAGCTCCACGACGCGCCGCCGAAGCACCTCGACGTGAGACCCCGAAGGCGATGCAGCCTCCGTCTCCTGCCCGCTCGCGTTCGCCGGCTCCGCCTCGCGTCGCTCGCGCTTCTGCGGGCGCTCCCGCCCCTCGGCGTTCTGGCCCTCGCGCTCCGGCGGACGCTCGTCTGGAGGGCGCCGATCCTCATCACCCCAGAGCAGGGGCCTCGGTCTCGGGCGGGCGACGTCCCCGTTCGGTGAGCGCCGCGGCGAGGTGGTCTGCGCCCTCCCGTCGCCGCCGTAGAGGCGCCGGTGCTCCTCGAGGATCTCGAGCGCGCTCGGGCTGGGCGAGCGGCGGTCCGCGCTCACCGACCGCGGGGTCGGCTTCGCCTCTCGTGGCCTCCGCGAGCTCCCCGCGCTGCTCGACCTCCCGTCTGAGGCGGGCTCGGCGGAAGTGGTCTCGGCCTCGGCGTGCCCCGTTGCCTCGTCCTCGTGCTCAGCCGAATGCCCATCGCTCCCGACGCTCGTGACATGCGCGCTCGGCCCGCGCCCGGACGCCGGGGCGCCTCCGTCACCCCTCCAGTCGTCGAAGGGGTGCTCGAGCTCGAGCGGGACGAACCCACCGCGCTCTCGCTGCGCGACCAGGTGCTGGGCGCGCACGGCGGGCTCGCTCCGCATCGCGAACGTCTCGCCGATGAACGTCCCGCGCCGCTGCCCGCGCGCGATCAGCGTGCAGGCGGTGCGATGGTCGGGCAGGGCGAAGAGCGTGTCCGGCGCGAAGCGCACGCGCGCCCGGGTGTCGGGGTCGGCGCGGACCTGGTCGGAGTAGGTCGCCGCCATCAGCCGCGAGAGCTCACGCGCCTCCTCGGTCTCCGAGGTGCGAAAGACGAAGCGGTTGCCGAGCAGGTTCATGAGCCCCGCCCGGATCAGCGGGTCCTGGACCTGCTCGCCGTACTGCCAGGCGGCCACGACCTCGAGCCCCGCCGAGCGCAGCGTGGCGAGCGCCTCGGCGAACCTCGGGTTCAGGATCAGGTGCGCCTCGTCGACGATCAGGACGACCTTGACCCGCTCGGGCTGGGGGAGCTCCTGTTGGCGGCGCAGCGCCCCGTAGAGGCTGTTGAGGATGACCTGCATGAGCATCCGCGTGTTGCGCGCGCCGAAGTCGCCCATCCGCCCGTTGACGACGAGCACCTCGCGGTTCGCGACGACCTCGTCGAGCGAGAGCGCGCGCGGGTGGCGAAAGACGCGGTCGAGGTGCCCGGAGAGCAGGACCTGGAGCTTATTCGAGGGCGCCTCCAGCCGCTGCGCGAAGGCCGAGCGCGCGGCGTCGAGTTGGGCGGGCAGTGTCTGGCCGAAGTAGAGCGAGGTCTCGAGGTAGGCGGGATCGGCCTCGAGCGCGCGCGCGATCCGCTCCCAGAAGTCGCGCTGCTCGAGGTGGAGCATCCGCGCAAGGTGCCAGAAGCTCGGCGTCGCGCCGAGCGCCCCGAGCCGGTGTGCCCCCACGATCGCCATCGTCGCCTCGTAGATGAAGCGCTCCGAGCTCGCGTGCAGGTCGCCCTCCTCGTAGAGATCCTTGACCGCGCCCACCATGTTGTCGGCGATCGTCGCCGGGTGTCCTGGGGCGAGCAGCGGGTTGAAGCCGAACTCCGGCTCGAGCGGATCGAGGTAGTGGACGACGCGGTCGCTCGGGATCACGCCGAGCGCCTCCTCGGCGAGGTCCCACTTGGGGTCGAGCACGACCACGGCCTTCTCGGCACAGCGGGCGTCGTTGGCGACGAAGCGAAGCTCGACCGAGCTTTTCCCTGTGCCCTGGGCGCCGGTGATCGCGACGCCCGCGAAGCGCTCCTCGGGGCGCAGGCCGACCGGGCCTTGCTCGTCGCGCACGACCGCGTGGGCGGGCTCGCGGCTCAGCTCGGGTCCGGCGAGCGCGCGCGGCGTCGCGCCGCGGCGAAGCGACACGCCGGTGAGTCCCGGGCTCGGGAGCTGCCACAGGCCGGCGAGCTCGGCCGAGGAGACGACCCCCCGGCGTGCGTCGGGCACGATGTCGCCGACCGCGCTGGCGACGCGGCGCCTGAAGGCGAGCATGCGCCGCTCGACGAGCTGGTTCTCGGCGCCCGAGCGCGCCTGAACCGCGCTCGCGAGGTCGCGCGCCTCGGCGCGGCTCTGGGCGCCGACCCGGATCTCGGCGAAGAAGAGCCGGTTGTGCTGGAGCGCGAGGCCGCCCTCGAGCTCGCGCCCGGCGAGCTCCGAGTGCAGCCCGGGGTGGCCGCTGTGTCCGCGCTGCTTTCGCCCGAGGCGCTTCTCCTCGGCCTCGAACAGGCGCCGCGCGATGCGGTCGAACAGCGCCGGCACCGGCGTGAGGACGTACTGCAGGCCGGCCGGCGCGCTCAGCCCGGCGAGCTGGCTGAGCACCCCGTCGATCGGCGGGGGCTCGTAGTCCTGCGGCGTCCGCAGGCGGCGGATGAAGAGGTGGCGCTTTGCGAGCTTGAGCAGAGCCGGGAGCGCCTCGGGAGCCTCCTCGCTCGCCTCGACGCGCGCGTCGGGGTAGGGCGCGCGGACCGCCCCCTCGACCGTCGCGGCGATCGCCTGCGGGCAGACGAGCTCGAGCCGCAGCTCGCACGGCCCGTCGCCGTCGGGCATCGAGCGGGCCTCGAGCGTGACGCTCGGCTGGCCGAGCGGTAGGCGCCGGTACCAGCGCTCCTCCAGGCGCTGGTGGAGCGCCTCGTAGAGGTCCTGGACGCGCGCGGGAGTCGCCTCGTCCCGCGACGGGACGATCGTGAGGCGCACGTAGCGGCGCCGTCGACGGGCGAGTGCCCGCGAGACGCCGAGCACGGCCCCGACGGGAGCGAGCGCCAGCGGCGCGAGCGCGCCCGCACCGA
>JBPCMT010000150.1:0-4632 GCA_051001995.1 Thermoleophilaceae bacterium | reverse complement strand
TCCCGTCGAAGCCCTCGAGCGTGGCGAAGAAGCGATGGTGGACCAGCCAGAGCCGGCCGACGACCGCGAAGCTCAGGGCGTAGGCGAAGAAGTGGGGCGCAAGGTCCACGATCCCGCGCGCGAGCGCGGCGCTGTCGCTCGACGATACGTCCGGGACCTCGAGGTTCAGCGTCAGGAGCGTTATCGCGATCGCGAGCACGCCGTCGCTGAACGCCACGATGCGCCCGAACTCGGCCTCGTGCTCGCTACGCGCGCGCCTGCCCCTGCTCGACCGCTGCGCGGGAGTCGCTTCGCCGGCCATCCCTCGGGTTTACGCGAGGGGCCGCGAGAACCCTCCCGCCGCGGCGGGCTAGGGTTCTCGCTCGCCGGCCGTTGGCGCGCGCGACCCGGCGCGCGAACCCGATCAAGGACTCTCTTGACGGACCTCTCGTTCACGGGACTACTCATCGTTGCGGCGGCGGCATTCCTGGCTCCGCTCCTGGTGGACCTGGCGCCGATCCCGGCGGTCCCCTCGATCGTCGTGGAGTTGCTGGCGGGGATCCTCGTGGGACCGTCGGTGCTAGGGATCGTCTCGATCGACGAGCCGATCCAGGTGCTCTCGCAGGTGGGCCTCGTGTTCCTCTTCTTTCTCGCCGGGCTCGAGATCGCCTTCGACCGGATTGGCGGGCGGCCGCTGCGGCTCGCCGCCTACGGGTTCGCGGTCTCGATGGCTCTCGCGCTGATCGTCGGCGGGGGGCTCGAGGCCGGGAACCTGGTCGAGACCCCGCTGTTCGTGGCGATCGTCCTGGCCGCTACCGCCTTCGGAATCGTCGTGGCGGTGCTGAAGGACGCCGGCCAGACCACCAGCGCGACCGGGCAGCTGATCATCGTCGGGGCGTCGGTCGCGGACTTCGCAACGGTGCTGCTGCTCTCACTCTTCTTCTCGCACCAGGGGTCGGGGCTGGAGTCGACCGTACTGCTGCTCGCCCTGTTCGCCCTCGCCGTCGCCGCAGTGGGCATCGCCCTCTCGCGCGCCCGGCTGTCGCCGCGGCTCGGCGAGGCGGTGGCGCGCCTCGAGCGGACCACCGCGCAGATCGGCGTGCGCGGCGCGTTCGTCCTGCTGGTCGGGTTCGTCGCGCTGGCGGCCGAGTTCGGGCTGGAGATCGTCCTCGGGGCGTTCCTCGCCGGGGCGATCCTGCGTCTCGTCGGGCAGGGCGAGCTGCTGCGGACGTCGCGTCTCGGCGAGCGGCTCGAGGCCGTCGGCTTCGGCGTCTTCATCCCGATCTTCTTCGTCGCGAGCGGCGTTCAGCTCGACTTCTCGTCGCTGTTTGAGAGTGTGGAGACGATCGTGCTCGTGCCTGCCCTGCTGCTCGCGCTGCTCGT
Source organism: Thermoleophilaceae bacterium (assembly GCA_051001995.1). Classification (GTDB taxonomy): domain Bacteria; phylum Actinomycetota; class Thermoleophilia; order Solirubrobacterales; family Thermoleophilaceae; genus CAWEHQ01. The sequence continues at coordinate 3,270 of JBPCMT010000150.1, read as the reverse complement.
GGTCCGCGGAGTTCCCGCGTCGTTCTACCGACCGCTCGTGGGCCGGCGAGCGGTGCTGTCGATCGGGCTCCTTCAGGCCACGTCGCTGCCGTTCATCGTGGCGGCCACGCAGATCGGGGTTGAGCTCGACAAGATCGAGCCGGCCACCGCCGCGGCCCTCGTCGCGGCCGGGCTGCTGTCGGTGCTGTTGTTCCCGATCGTCGCGCTCCGCCTGCTCGGTGCCGACGACGCCGAGCGGGCCGGCCTCCAGGAGGCCGGCGTCGCCGAGGGCGAGGGTCTGTGAGGCACCCCGACCGCTTGAGCGACAAGGACGGGATCTTCTCGTTCGGGCGCTGCGCCGACGCGGCCAGTGATGGCAGACCTGGACCCGCTCGCCGCGGCATCGAACGCGCGCTTGACGAGCTGCCGGCGCGCCTGATGCCGGATCCTGCGGTGGCGCGACGCCAGCCGGGGGTCCTCCTGCCGGGCGCGCGGGGGATCGCTTCGGAGCTGCGCATCTCGACCGCCGATATTGTCCGCGGTCGGATGCACGCGCAAGGGCTCGGCAGACGATGAGCGACCGCCGCTACCGGCTCGCCGCGCAACGAGCTCGACTCGTCGTCGTCTTGGTGCTCGCCCTGCTCGTCGGGCTGGCCCTCGCCGCCTGCGGGGGCCCGGACCCAGAGGAGGAGATGGCCGCGATCGAGGAGGTGGCGATCGGCTACGGCGAGTCCGAGGGCGCCGCCGCCTGCGACTTCCTGAGCGCGAGCGCGCTCGACCAACTCGGGGGAGAGAGCGGCTGCATGCGCGAGTTCGAGAGCGTCCCGGCGGCGGAGTTCGACGTGCTGGAGGTCACGGTGGAGGAGGAGACGGGGGCCGCCACCGTGAAGAACGTGGAGAGCGAGATGGACGTCGACCTCGAGTTCGTCAAGGAGGACGAGGAGTGGAAGATCTCCTCGTTCCCCGGCCTCGACCAGATTGCTCCGCCGGCCGGCGAGGCGCCGACCGACGAGTTGCTGGCGCCGCCCGGCGAGGGCGGCCTTGCCCCGCCGGGCCCGGAAGCACCGCCGCCCGCCGGCGGGACCCAGACGACTCCCTGAGCCGGCGCGCGGCCAGAGCCGCGCACCAGCCGCTGAACGCGCTTGCGTGAAGCTGCCGTTCGTGTACGACCGCGGTCAGTCGGCGAGATGCGGAAGGACGTCCTCCGCGAAGCGGAGGTTCGTCTCCTCCACCGCCTCCGGGTCGGCGTCGAGCGACCCGGGCACCACCACGATCCGCTCGATTCCCAGGTCGCTCAGTCCAGCCAGGCGCTCGACCACCTCCTCGGGAGGCCCCACCAGAGCGAAGCGATCGATGAAGTCGTCCTCGAGTTGCCGGGCGTGAGGGGCGTCGCCCTGCCCGTGACGGCTCTCGTCGTAGCCGGCGGCGAGGCGCTCGATCCCTGAGCGCGTGACGTCGGAGAGGCCGGTGGCAGGAGCGCCCTCGGTGGCGAAGCGGGCAAGTATCGCGGTGCTGCCTCGCACCAGGTCGCGCCCCCGCGCACGCTCCGAGTGGACCGCGACGTTGAGGTAGGCGCCGAGTGAGACCGGCCTGCCGTCCGCGGCATCGTGGGCGGTCGCCACCGCCCACCGGAGACGGTCCGGCTCGGCGCCGACAGTGAAGTCGATTCGCTCGGCGTGGCGTGCGGCTGCCGCGATCACATGCGGCCCCGTGGCCGCGACGGCGACGGGCACCTTGCGCCGGCGCTCATCCGGCAGCCAGGCGATGCGGCTGGTGAAGCCGTCGAGCGTCGCCTCCTCGCCGCGCAGGTAGGCCTGGATCGCGGCCAGCGCGCGCTCGAGCTCGGCGGTCGAGACCGGGCGCTGGCCGATCTGAGTCAGCGCGGAATCGCCCCGACCGAGCCCGAGGACGGCTCTCCCGGCGGTCTCGGCCTGAAGCGTCGCGGCCGCTGCCGCGGTAACGGCGGGGTGGCGCGTCGCCGGATTGGTCACTCCGGGGCCGAGGGCCAGGCGCTCGGTCGCCGCGCCCGCTAGCGCGAGCTCGACCCAGACCTCCGCGTTCAGGTTTTGGCTGTCGGCAACGAGGAGGCCAGCGAACCCCCAGGCCTCCACCTGGCGCGCACGCTCGACGACCCGCCCCGGAAACGCGAACGTGTGCATCCAGAAGTCGATGCGCCGCAACCTAGTCGACTCGTGCAGGACGGTCGATGCTTGCTGACGGTCAGTGGCTGAGTCCAGTCGGGCTACCGACGGCCGCCGCCTCGGCCGTCGCTCGAGATAGCCCCGGCGGGAATCGAACCCGCGCACCAAGGTCGAAAACCTTGTGTCCTGCCACTAGACGACGGGGCCGCGTAGGAGGAGGAGTGTAGGCCCCAGGTTCGACGCGTCTCCTGGATCCGGTGAGCCGAAGCGGCCCTTCGATCCGGCCGGCGGCTTGCGTAGTCTACGAACATATGTTCGTCGGCACAGGAACGATCCGTAAGCCGGTCCAGTATCGAGAAGCCCGTCGCTTACGGCGCGATGAGGGGATGCCCCTCAAGCGCATCGCCGCGCGCGTGGACGTCTCGGTCGCGACCGTCCACGCCTGGACGAGCGACATCGAGCTGTCGCAAGCGCAGATGGAGCGAAACATCCATGGACCTCGCGGGCCCGCGAACCCCGCTTCCATCGCGGCTCGCGCCGCGGCGTGGACACGGATCAGCCGCGAGCGACGCCGCGCCTACCAGCAAGAGGGTCGATCTCAAGCGCGCCAGGCGAACCCACTTCACATGGCCGGCTGCATGCTCTACTGGGCGGAAGGGAGCAAGAGTCGTAACTCCGTAAGGCTGACCAACTCAGACCTCAACTTGCTCCGCTTCTTCTGCTCCTTTCTCAAGACGTGCTTCGAGCCGGAGCCGGAAAGGTTTCGGGTGGCTTTGCACGTCTACCTCGGAAACGGACTCTCGGTCGCGGAGATCGAAAACCACTGGCTCGACGCCCTCGGCCTACCTCGGAGCTGCCTTCGCGCGCACGCCATCGATGTCAAGCCGACGTCGAGCAGCGGCCGCAAGAAGAACAAGCTGCCCTATGGAGTCTGTTCGCTAGAGATCTGCAGCACCGAAATCGTCCAGCACATCTACGGGGCGATCCAGGAGTACGCCCGGTTCGAGGAGCCGCGGTGGCTCGGCTAGCGCGACGTCGGACGCCGTGGGGCCCCGACTACACTCGGCGGGCCTCCGGGCGGTTAGCTCAGTTGGGAGAGCGCCTGCCTTACAAGCAGGAGGTCGCCTGTTCGAGCCAGGCACCGCCCACT
>JBPCMT010000149.1:0-2970 GCA_051001995.1 Thermoleophilaceae bacterium | reverse complement strand
CGCCGGGAGGGCCAGCCGCGGGCCGGATGCGGGCAGGCGGGCCGCCGCCTCAGCCGCCGCGACCGCGCTCGCGCTGCAGCGCGTCAGCGAGTCGGCGTCGGTCGCGTTCGTCATCGCGCCGCCTGCGTGACCGTCGCGCAGCACCGTGATCTCGACCTCCAGGTCGTCCACCGCGGTCGCCTGGGTGGGGCGCGAGTCAGCGAAGCGCAGGAGCAGCGAGCGCTCCGCGGTCACGGTCGCCTGGGCCTCGACGCCGGCCGGGACTGCGGCGAGCGCGCGCTCCGCGATTTCGAGCGGCCTCACGCCACGCCCACGCGCACGTCGCGGAAGCGCGCCGGCGCGGTCCCGTGCGAGGCGCGGATCGACTGGCCCGGCTCTCCCTTGCCGCAGTTCAGAACGCTCCAGAGCCGCCACTCGCCCCACGAGCACACCGCGTCGAGCCCGCCCCAGAACTCCGGGGTCACGCCGGCGTAGCTCGGGTTGCGGTACAGGCGCCCGAGCTCGCCGTCGCGAATCTCGCGCGCCAGCTCGGTCGCGAACTGGAATTGGAGCCGCCGCGAGTCGATCGACCACGAGCGGTTGGTCTCCATGTAGACGCCCCGATCGGTGGAGGCGATCAGGTCGTCCAGGGAGCCGGCGTTGCCGGGCTCGAGGTTGACGTTCGTCATGCGCACGAGCGGCTGGCGGTCGAACCCCGACGCGCGCATGCAGCCGCCGGAGCGTGCCGCGCCCGCGCGCGCGGCGCTCTCGCGCGAGGAAAGAAAGCCGCGCAACACGCCGTCGCGGACGATCGGCAGCGCCTGGGCCGGCACGCCCTCGTCGTCCCAGCGAAAGCTGCCGAGCCCGCCGGGCACGGTGGCGTCGGCGGTCACGTTCATCAGCGGCGAGCCGTAGTGCAGCGACCCGGCGTCGCTCGGGGCCACGAAGCTCCCCCCGGCGTAGGAGGTCTCCGAGCCGAGCACGCGGTCGAGCTCGACCGCGTGTCCCACCGACTCGTGCAGCTGAAGCGCGAGCTGCTCGCCGTCGAGGACAAGCGTCGTGCGCTCATCCGGGCACGGCGGGGCGCTCAGCAGCGCGGCGGCCTCCTCGCCCGCGCGCGGGGCGTGCGCCGCGAGCTCGAGGGCCGCAAAGTGCTCGTAGCCCGCCTGCGATACCTGGCCGCGGAAGGAGGCCGGATACGAGCGCACCTGGGTCTCCGAGCCTTCGGTCGCGGTCGCGGTGATCCCGCCGCCGCACTCGCCGAGTCGCTGCCGGCAGAGCGCGCCGTCGGTCGAGGCGAAGGTCCGCTCTTCGCGGTGGGCGAAGAACCTGGCCTCGGTCACGGCGACGAGCGGGTCGACCCGCATCGCCTGGTCGGCGGCCAGGAGCGCCTCGAGCTTGTCCTCGAGCGAAACGGCGAAGGGGTCGGTGCCGTCGAGCCCGGCGTCGTGGGTCCCGACCGCCGGGATGTTGTCGGCGAGCGGCGAAGCCGGGCCGCTCGGCTGTGCCCGCGCCACCTCGAGCGCGCGCGCAAGCGCGGCCTCGGCGCCGGCTCGCTCCGCGCCGCGGACGGCGGCGAAGCCCCACGCGCCGTGCACGCGGACGCGGACGCCGACTCCCTCCGCGTCGGCGCGCTCGATCCGGTCCACCGCGCCGTTCCGGGTCCCTATCCGCTCGGTCGTCGAGCGGACGTGACGGACGTCGGCGTAGTCGGCGTGGCCTAACGCGGAGTCCATCAGGTCGGCGAGCAGGGCGTCCATCGGCGGCCGCCCAGGCTATCCCGCGGCCTCGCCAGGTCAGGGATCGGTCAGGCCATTCAGCTGATCGACGGCGCCGGTGACGTCGCCCTCCGCGTAGAAGTCGACCGCCACGAGGTTCGGGAGACGGTCGCGGATGCGCTCGCAGGTCCGGGCGCGCTTCAGCAGGAAGCTGCGCGCGTTGACCTCTTGCGCATTGCTCGGCCGCGGCGCGGGGGAGGTGTCGACCCAGTGGTTGAGCAGGAACAGGGGATTGTCCGTCGCGCCGCGGTTCGGCTCGCAGCTCTTCGGCGGGGCGAGCTCCGCCGGCGACCCGAACTCGAACGGCGTCTCCTGGACGAGGTCGAACTGCGCGTGCATCCACGGGACGTCGCCGGGGTCGTCCTCGACCATCACGATCACCCGCCGGCCGGCCTCGATCATCTCGCGCGGCGTCGGGAAGCTGCCAGGTCCCACCTCCCCGCGCCACACGTAGTCGAGCAGGCCGCTGTCCTCGAACGCCTGGGCGGCGTCCTCGGCGTCGGCGTCGTCCTCGATGCTGACCAGCAGCACCTCATAGGGGTTCTGCACGAGGAAGTCGCGAGTCCAGCCGAGCGCGGTCTCGGCCTTGGTGGCGCCGACCTCGCAGTAGGCGTGGCAGAGGTAGACCTCCGGGTCGCCGCCGCCGCTGTAGCCGATCCGCTCGCGAAGGCGCTCGGCGGTCTCGACGAACTCCGCGCCGACCGCGTCGACGAGCTTGTCGCGGCTCTTGCTGTCCTGGCCCAGCAACGTGTACACGCCCTCGTCGGTCTCCACCCCGTAGTGGGTGTCGATCAGGAGGCCGCGGAAGCCGCCTCGAGCTGGGATGGGATCGCCCGTTCGTGCGCGGCGAAGAGCCACCCCTCCTGGTCGGCGGCCGACATCGAGTTGTGGGTGGCGGCGAAGGCAACCTCGTTGATGGTTCTGTCGCACAGATCGGGGCTGCCGTTGCACGCGCGGATGTCGAGCGGGGCTCCCGGGGAGCCTCCGGCCAGCGCGATGCCGACCACGGCCGCGCACGCCACAAGGGCCACCACGCTCGCCAGTACCGGGCGCCGCCAGGCGCGCCGGCGAGCGCGCTCGCGCGCGTGTCGTTCCTGGGGGGGCAGCGCGAGGCGCAGGGCCTCGCTCACGCCGGCGTAGAGGACGAAGACCCCGAGCCCGAGCACCGCGAGCCGGAGCACGAGCTCGTGCGCCGCGACGATCGCGACGCCCC
>JBPCMT010000148.1:0-4063 GCA_051001995.1 Thermoleophilaceae bacterium | reverse complement strand
CGATGGTCTACCACGTGATCGCCGAGGCGCAGCGGCTCGGCGGCATCTGCGCGTTCATCGACGCCGAGCACGCCATGGACCCCGCCTACGCCGGGCGGATCGGGGTCGACGTGGACGAGCTGCTCGTCTCCCAGCCCGACCACGGTGAGCAGGCGCTCGAGATCGCCGACCTCCTGATCCGCTCCGGCGCGATCGACATCGTGGCGATCGACTCGGTCGCCGCGCTCACCCCCAAGACGGAGCTCGAGGGGCAGATGGGCGATCAGACCGTCGGCCTCCAGGCGCGGATGATGAGCCAGGCGATGCGCAAGCTGGCCGGGAACCTCAACCGCGCGAACACGCTTTGCGTGTTCACGAATCAGATTCGTGAAAAGGTGGGCGTAATGTTCGGCTCGCCGGAGACCCAGCCCGGTGGGCGGGCGCTCAAGTTCTACGCGTCCCAGCGCCTGGATATCCGCCGCATCGAGACGCTCAAGGACGGTACCGAGGCGGTCGGCAACCGCGTGCGGGTGAAGGTCGTCAAGAACAAGGTCGCGGCGCCGTTCCGCCAGGCCGAGTTCGACATCGAGTACGGGCAGGGCATCTCCGCCGAGGGCTGCCTGCTCGACCTGGCGCTCGAGCACAACCTCGTCCAGAAGTCGGGCTCCTTCTTCTCGTTCGGCGACGAGCGCATCGGCCAGGGGCGCAACAACGCCAAGGCATTCCTGCGCGAGAACCCCGCGGCCGCGCGGTCGATGGAGGAGAAGATCTATGCGGCGCTCGGGATCGAGCGGCGCCCCGACGCTTCGTTGGAGAGCATCGAGGGCGGCGGCGATGCTGCTGAGCCGAGCGGCGAGTCCCCAGCCGTCCCGAGCGGCGAGTCCCCCGCCGTCCCGAGCGGCGAGCCCCCAGCCGCGCCCGAACCCGAGGAGCGCGCGGCGTAGGACACGCGTTCCCGGTTGCGCGCCGGCGAGCGCCCGGCTAGGCTTCCAGGTGAGCGGCCGCGTCGGCCGCCGCAAGGCTTTACACCAGCAAATGACCGTTTTCCAACCGGATTAGCTGTCAAGGACCGGCGGAACCCGAGCACCACCACAGAGCACGACGAAAGGAGAGGGAGCACACGCCTCTAGCGGCGCCCTGAGGAGCGCACAGCGCCTCGCCAAGCCACGGCGAGGGCGCCGCCCTGGTCCCTTGCGATAGCCGACACGCACCGCTCGTCAGACAGCGATGACGAGCTCCGGCGCGCGGCGCCGGGATAGGAGAGGCGAGATGGAGATCGTGCTGGCGGCTGTCGTCGCCGCGGTGGTCGCGGTTGCCGTGGTGCTCATCACGCAGCGCTCGCGGGCACCGGGCGAGCGCGGCGCCGACGATGTGGCGCGCTCGGGCGCCGGCACTGCGGGTGAGCCCAGACCGCAGTCGGACGCGGCATCGCAGGACGGTCGCGCCGCGGCCGATCCTTTGCCGGCAGCGGTCGCGGTGGAGGGGGGAGATCAGGCTCTTCAGCAGCTCGCCGCGCCCGCTCGCACCGAGGAGGCGCCCGCTCGACCCGCCGCGGCGCGGACGCCCGCCGGGGCCGCTGCGGCGAAGCCGGTCGCCGCGGACAGGCCGACCGCGCACGCCCCGCCCGAGCCGAGCAGCGGCCTGGAGCTCGAGCTCCGCGAGCGGCGCGGCGAGGTCGCCCGCATCGAGGAGCGACTTCTGACCAGGGAGCGCAGCTTGGACGGGAGGCTCTCCGAGCTCGAGCGCAGGGAGCAGTCGCTCGAGGACCGCCGGCGCAACATCGACCACGGTGCCGAGGAGCTGAAGAGCGCCAAGCGCGACCACGTGCGCGAGCTCGAGCGGATCGCCTCGCTGAGCGCGGGCCAGGCCAAGCAGATCCTCCTACGCGAGATGGAGGGCGACCTGCGGCACGAGCGCGCGCGGCTCATTCGCCAGGCGGAGGAGGAGGCCAAGCGCGACTCCGACCGGCGCGCGCGCAGCATCCTGGCCGCCTGCATGCAGCGGCTCGCGAGCGGTCACGCGGCCGAGACCACGGTCTCGGTCGTGCCGCTCGAGTCGGACGAGCTCAAGGGACGGGTGATCGGTCGCGAGGGGCGCAACATCCGCGCGCTCGAGACCCTCACGGGAATCGACTTCATCATCGACGACACACCGGGCGTGGTCGCCCTCTCCGGCTTCGACGGCGTGCGTCGCGAGATCGCCCGCCTCACGCTTGAGAGGCTGCTCCAGGACGGCCGCATCCACCCGGCCCGCATCGAGGAGGCCTACTACCACTCGCGTTCGGAGATCGAGAACCGCATCACCGAGGTCGGCGAGCAGGCCGTCTTCGAGGCCGGGATTGGGACGCTTCACCCCGAGCTGACCAAGCTGCTCGGGCGCCTTCACTACCGCACCAGCTACGGCCAGAACGTGCTCGCGCACTCGCTCGAATGCGCGCACCTCGCCGCGATGATCGGCGACGAGCTCGGCGCGAGCGCGAAGACCGCACGCCGAGCCGCGCTGCTCCATGACATCGGAAAGGCCGTCACGCACGAGATCGAGGGCCCGCACGCGCTGGTCGGCGGCCAGCTCGCACGCCGCCACGACGAGTCGGAGGCCGTGGCGCACGCGATGGAGGCCCATCACAACGAGGTGGAGATTCAGACGATCGAGGCGGTGATCGTGCAGATCGTCGACTCCCTGTCCGGCGCCCGCCCGGGCGCCCGCGGCGAGTCGCTCGAGCGGTACACGAAGCGGCTAACCGACCTCGAGCACGTGGCCGGACGCCACGCCGGAGTCGACCGCGTCTACGCCATGCAGGCCGGGCGCGAGGTGCGCGTGATCGTGAAGCCGCAGGACGTGGACGACGACACCGCGGCCATCCTCTCGCAGGAGATCGCGCGCGACGTGGAGCGCGAGCTCGAGTACCCGGGCCAGATCAAGGTCACCGTCATCCGCGAGAGCCGCTCGGTCGGCTTCGCGCGGTAGCGGGACGCCCCGGGGCGCGACGGTATCTTTGCCGCGATGAGGACCTACCACCTCACGACGTTCGGCTGCCAGATGAACGAGCACGACTCCGAGCGCATGAAGGGCATGCTCGAGTCGCTCGGGCTCAGCGAGGCAGCCGAGCGCTCGGACGCGGACGTGATCCTGTTCAACACCTGCTCGATCCGGGAGTCCGCCGACAACCGCTTTCTCGGCCACCTCGGCGAGGCGAAGCGCCTCAAGGCCGAGGACCCGGCGCGGGTGGTCGGAGTCGGCGGCTGCTGGTCGCAGTCGCTCAAGGAACGCGTCTTCGAGCGGTTCCCGTTCGTGGACGTGGCGTTCGGCCCCGGCCAGATCCCGAAGCTCGCGGAGTTCCTGACCTCGGAGAGCCTCACGGCGCAGGGCTACTTCGAGTTCGAGGGCTTCTCCGGCCACCTGCCGATGAAGCGCGAGCGCGAGTTTCAGGGCTGGGTGCAGATCTCGATTGGGTGCAATTGCGTCTGCGCCTACTGCATCGTCCCCTCGACGCGTGGCCGCGAGGTGAGCCGGCCACCGGACGACGTCGTGGCCGAGGTGGAGCGCCTCGCGGCCGACGGCGTGCGCGAGGTCACGTTGCTGGGCCAGAACGTCAACTCCTACGGGCGCGACCTGCGCGGTGACGAGCGCGCCAGCTTCGCCGAGCTGCTCGCAATGGTGGACGCGATCGACGGCATCGACCGCCTCCGCTACACGAGCCCGCACCCGAAGGACATGCGCGAGGACGTGATTCGCGCGCACGCCGAGCTGCCGGCGCTCTGCGAGCACATCCACCTGCCGCTCCAGTCGGGGTCGAGCCGAATCCTCAAGGCGATGCGGCGGACTTATGACCGCGGGCGCTACCTCGACCGCGTGGCGATGATCTGTGAGCACGTGCCGGACTGCGCGCTGACGACGGACGTGATCGTCGGCTTCCCGGGCGAGACCGAGGACGACTTCGAGCAGACGCTCGAGGTGGTCGAGCAAGTCGGGTACGACTCGGCCTTCACGTTCATCTTCTCGCCGCGGCGGGGCACCGCCGCGGCGGACCCCTCTGACCAGGTCCCGCACACCGTCAAGCATGGGCGCATGGAGCGACCGGTGG
>JBPCMT010000147.1:0-13208 GCA_051001995.1 Thermoleophilaceae bacterium | reverse complement strand
GGCCAAGCGCTCGCCGCTGCCGCGGCCGGGGCTGGCGGGGGGCGGGGCCGACGGCAGCTAGCGCGGCGCCGGGCGGCGGCGGCGCAGCAGCTCGATGTGGATCGAGCTACCGAACGGCGTCAGGAGGACCGCGCTCGCGAGTACCGGCCAGGGCAGGGCGCGTCGCAGGCAGGCGTAGTAGATGAGCGCGAAGAGGCCGAGGAAGCCGATGCCGTGCGTCAGGCCGAGCAGGAACGTCGCCCGCTCGTCCACGTGGCCGATCGCCACCACCAGCAGGGCGGCGAAGATGGCCGACTCGACGGCCGAGAACAGGCGAACGGCCTGGAAGAGGGACATGCCCTCGGAGGGTAGGAGACGCCGAGGGCGCTTCCGGCGCGTGCGTCAGGCGGCCGCGGCCGGCGCGCGCTCGACCGCGACGATCTCCTCGAGCATCTCGCGGAGGGCGGCGATTCGCTCGTCGCCGTAGCGCTCGGCCCAGCGGCGCTCGATGTCGGCGAAGATCCGCATCGCCGCGGCCTGCGCGTCCGCGCCTCGGTCGGTCAGCCCGATGAGCTTCGCCCGGCGGTCGCCGGGATCCGGCGCTCTCTCCACGTAACCCAGGCTCTCGAGGTGGTCGGCGACCTCCCCGACCGCCTGCTTCGTGAAGCCCGAGCGCGCGGCGAGATCGGTCAGCCGCGACCCCCCGCGCTCGACGAAGCGGAACACGCAGCCGTGGCTCGGCCGAATCTGGTCGAAGCCTTCCTCCGCGAGTCGCCGGTGCAGCTCGTCGATCGCGATTTCCTTGACCTCGCCGAGCAGCGGCGGAAGCGGCCTCCGCTCGTTGTATCTCCTCCAGGCCTCGGTCATCTCGCATCCCCTCTGCCTTTTCGTCAGGTCGCTTGACTTTTTTGCTAGGGTCGCCTCATACTCAGGCAGCCTGACAAGGTTTCCTGACTAAAAGTATAGCCCGCGAACGGAGGAAGACCGATGGCTCGCAAATGGTGGACCCTGATCGCCGTCTCGGTGGCGACCTTCATGCTGCTCCTCGACATCACGGTGGTCAACACCGCGCTGCCTTCGATCCAAGACGATCTCGGCGCCAGCTTCACCGACCTCCAGTGGGTGATCGACGCCTACGCGCTGACGCTCGCCGCCGTGGTCCTGACCGCCGGGTCGCTCGCGGACCAGCTCGGGCGGCGACGGGTGTTCGCGATCGGTCTGGGCGTGTTCTCGCTCGCCTCCCTGCTCGCCGGCCTCGCTCCGGACGCGACGTTCCTGAACCTCTCCCGCGGCCTCCAGGGCATCGGCGGGGCGATCATGTTCGCGGTCTCCCTGGCGCTGATCGCGCAGGAGTTCCCGGCCGGCCGCGAGCGCGGGAAGGCGATGGGCCTGTACGGCGCCACGATCGGCGTCGCGGTCGCGGTCGGCCCCCTGGTGGGAGGAGCGCTCACCGACGCGCTCGGCTGGGAGTCGATCTTCTTCATCAACGTCCCGATCGGGCTCGCCGCGATCGCCGTCACATACCTCCGCCTGCGCGAGTCGCGCGACCCGGCCGCAACGAGGATCGACTGGGCAGGCCTCGTCACGTTCAGCGGCGGCCTGTTCCTGCTGGTGCTCGCGCTCCTGCGCGGCAACGAGGAGGGATGGGGCAGCGCGCTGATCGTCAGCCTGTTCGCCGGCGCGGCGGTCCTGATGGCCGCGTTCGTCGTCGCCGAGCGGCGCGTGCCCGAGCCGATGCTGCCGCTCCACCTGTTCCGCAACCGGGCGTTCACCGGCGTACAACTCGCCGCCTTCGCCCTCTCCGGGTCGATGTTCGCCCTGTTCCTGTACCTGACGCTCTACCTCCAGGGCTTCCTCGGGCACTCGCCGCTCGAGGCCGGCGTCCGCTACCTGCCGATCACGATCGCGAGCTTCGTCGCCGCGGCTTTCGCGGGCTCACTGCTCGGGCGCGTACAGGCCCGCTTCCTGATGGCCGGCGGCCTCGGGCTCGCCGCGATCGGGCTGTTCCTCATGTCCGGCCTCGGAATCGGATCGGAGTGGACCGCGCTGCTCGGCGGGTTCCTCGTCGCGGGCGTCGGCGTCGGGCTGCTCAACCCGGTGATCGCCGACGTCGCGCTGAGCGTCGTCCCAAAGGAGCAGAGCGGGATGGCCTCGGGGATCAACGACACCTTCCGCCAGGTCGGCGTGGCGGTCGGCATCGCCGCCTGGGGGGCGATCTTCCTCGGTCGCGGCGCCGACAAGGTCGCGGAGGTCGCCGCGGGCACGCCCGCGGCCGCCGGCGACCGGCCGCGCCAGCTCGTGGAGGCGACGTCGTCGGGCAACCTCGACGCCGTCCTCGCCTCGGTGCCCGCCGGCGCACGGGAGGCCGTGGCCGGCTCAGCGCGCGAGGGCTTCCTCGCGGGGATCAACGAGATCCTGGTGCTCGGCGGCGTGCTCGCCGCCGCGGGCGCCGTGGCCGCCCTCTGGTTGGTCCGCGAGCGGGACATCGAGCGCGAGTCGGTGCTGCCCGAGGAAGAGCTGGACGACGGCACCCACCTCGAGCACGAGCCCGCACGGGAGCCGCAGGCGGCGGTCGCGTAGTCGTGAGCGGCTAGGCCAGCGGGCGCGTCTCGTCGTCGTGCGCCCACGCGCCGCTCGTGGTCGTCGACAGGCGGCTGATCCGGAACTGAAAGAAGGCGAAGGCGATCAGCATCAGCAGCACGATCACGAACAGGACAGTCCCGAAGCCGCCGACCCCGAGCTTGCCGGTCACGAGCCAGACGAGGATCACGAAGGCGGCCAGCCCGTTCGCGATGGCGGCACCGGTCGCGATCGGGCGCAGCAGGGCCGGCTCGTCGGGCGCCTGAGAGAGCAGATAGGCGAACCCGATCGCGAGCGCGCCCGCAGCCTGGGTGAAGACCTCGGGCTGGGCGATCGGCAGCCGGAGCAGGTCGTAGACCCCACCCCAGGTCGCGACCAGGAGCAGGAGCCCGAGCAGCAGCTTGAACACGGCGTCGGCGCGCATGACGAGTCGGATCTGGGCGTCGGTCACGGGGCGGGAACCTAGCCGATCGCCGTCAGGCCTCGGCCCGCGGCGTACCCACGAGCCGCGAGAGCACGACCTGGGACCGGGTGCGGACCACGAGCCCGGTGCGCTGGAGCTCCATGATCAGCCGCTCGAGGTCGGCATTGTCCTGGGTCCGCACGCGGGCTATCGCGTCGGCCTCTCCGGTGACGCTCCACGCCTCGACGACCTCGGGGTGCTCGTGCAGCGTCGCCGCGACCCGGTCGAGTGTCGTGCCCGCCTCGTAGAAGAGCTCCACCAGCGCCTCGGTGTCCCAGCCCAGCGCCCCGTGGTCGACCACCGCGGTGAAGCCCTGGAGCGCCCCGCGCTCGCGCAGCCGGTCCACCCGTCGCTTGACCGAGGGCGCGCTCAGGCTCACGCGCCGCCCGACGTCGTCGTAGGTGCGCCGCCCATCCTCCAGCAGCAGCGTAAGGATCTTGCGGTCAAGGGCATCGATACGGCGGATTATTGCGCGGATCGGGTCTTGATCGGCGTTGACATCGACCGAGGCCGGGCGTACCGTTGCCGGGCACCGCGGAGCCATGGCAGCCACCGCCCCACAGCTCGCCCGCGTCGTCTTCGACGAGTCCCACAGCGAGGCCTGGACCATCCGGCGCGAGCTCGCGCGCGCGATGCAGCCCGCGCACCCGGCGGACTCCTCCTACGCCACCGCCGCGGACGCGCTCGCGGCACACGGCTTCGGAGTGGCCTGTAACGCCGACCACGAGCTCTCGGATCAGCTGCTCGCCGACGCGGACGTGCTCGTCATCGCGCATCCCTCCGAGCGACGGTGGGAGGCGACCACGAACGAGCGCTCGCCGCGGCTCTCCCCCGCCGAGCTCGACTCGGTTGAGCGGTTCGTCGAGCGCGGCGGCGGCCTGATCGTCCTCGGCGAGACCGAGCAGGACAAGTACGGCAACAACCTCAACGAACTGCTCGCGCGGTTCGGCATGCGGATCGAGAACGCCACGGTCCAGGACTACGAGCGCTGCCGGGAAGCGCCGTCGTGGATCCTGCCCGAGCTCGTCGGGCAGAACGGGTCCAGTGGGCGCCGCACCGATCTCCTCGCCGGCGTGCGCGAGGCCTGCCTCTACCGCGCGGGAACGCTGGAGCTGGATGGCGCCGGGCGCGTCTTGGCGCGCGCGTCCTCCACCGCCTCGGCGCCGGGCGCGCCGCTGGCCGCCGTGACCGAGCGCGGCCGCGGCCGCGTGATCGTGCTCGCCGACTCGGACCTCTTCGGCGACGACTGCTTTGATCATCTCGACCACGCGAGCCTGTGGCTGAACCTTGCCTGGTGGGCGGCGGAGCCGAGCTTCGCAGCCGATAACGGTTTTGGCGACGCTCATTCGGCAGCGCTGTCGGACCCGGCGTGGAAGAGCCTCAAGGCGGCCGTGGAGGAGCTGCGGCTGATGCAGGAGCCCGACGGCTCGGTGGACCTGCGGCGCTACGTCCGCGACCGGGTCGGGGCCCTCGCGACCGCCGTCGCCGCGTCAGCCCGCGCGCTCGCTCCGCGCTTTCCGCACCAGCGCCAGTACATCGACGCGCTGGTCGCCGACCTCGACGACTGGGCGGCCGCCGGCTTCTCCAAGCCGGACTTCATGCGCTCGACGGACGCCTTCAGGCCGGAGCGCGAGCGTCGTGACGGAGGCGAGCACCTGGTGGTTTTTCCGATGTACAAGCAGAACGCCTCGCGCGACACCTGCTTCGAGGCACTCCTGGTCAGGACGCCGTGGCCCGAGCACGTCGCGGAGCTCGAGCGCTCGCGCTACGACAACCCGAAGTTCGTCCCGGTGACGTTCGTCGACCACACCGCCGGCTACGACTCGGAGTGCGCGGTCCTCTTCCCCGAGACGTTCTCGACGACCGAACGCCCGCCGAGCCACTTCGGGGCGATCTTCTGCGACCGCGAGGCCGACCGCTTCCGGCGCGTGTGCGGGCGGGCGGTGGAGGTCCTGGGGCTCAACCTGCCGCCCGACGCGAGCTGCCTGCTGTCCTCGCCGCGGCTCTCGCGCGACGCCTACGTCCTCTGGGACCTGATCCACGACCGGACCCACATGCACGGGGACCTGCCGTTCGATCCGTTCATGATCCGCCAGCGCAGCCCGTACTGGATGTACTCGCTCGAGGAGCTTCGCTGTGATCTCACCGCGTTCTGCGAAGCCGTGGAGCTCGAGCGGCAGGGCTTCGCCTTCGCCCGGCGCGTGCAGTACGCGGTCCTCTTCGACCGCATGCTCCGCTTCCCGGTCACCGGGTCGCGGGTGCGCAACTACGACGGGCTCGGCGGGCAGCTGCTGTTCGCCTTCCTCCACCGCGAGGGCTACCTGCACTGGACCGACAACGAGCTGCGCGTCGAGTGGAAGCGCGTCGCCGACGGCGTGGTGGCGCTACGCGAGCGGGTCCTGTCGCTGTATCACTCCGGCATCGCCCGCTCGAAGCTCGCGCAGTGGCTCGCCGCCCACGACCTCGTGGCCGAGTACGTCCCGCCGGCGCATGGGTCGCGGTGGGCGCGCGAGGCGCGCGGGACACTGCCCGAGGTGGAGGAGCCGAAGGAGCTCGTGGACCTGGTCAAGGACGACGAGTTCCCGCTCAGCCTGTTCTACGTCCAGCTCCAGCGCAAGCTCGAGCCGGCGCTGAGGCGCCCGAGCGAGGGCGAGCGGGCGGCGGCAGCTTGAGCCCGGCGCTGAACATCGAAGGCCGGGTGGTGGCGATCGCAGGGGCCGGCGGCGGGTTGGGACCTTCGGTGGTGAAGCGATTGGGGAACGCCGGCGCGGTGGTATGCGCGTCGGACGTCGCTGCGGAGCGGATCGAGCGGCTCGGCTCGCAGCTCGGCCTGGGATCCGACCGCTTCGACGCCCGGGCGGTGGACCTGCTCGGCGAGGCGGCTGCGCGCTCGTGGCGGGATGCGCTCCTCGAACGCTTCGGCCGTGTGGACGCGCTCCTGCACCTGGTCGGCGGCTGGCGCGGCGGGGTCGCGCTCGCCGAGGCGCCGCTGAACGACTACGAGTGGCTGCACGACCTGCTCGTGCGCACCGTCCAGCACGCGACGCGCGCGTTCCGCGACGCGCTCGCCGACGCCGGCGGCAGCTTCGCGCTGGTGTCGTCGGCCCAGGCGCAGCGCCCGAGCGGGACCAACGCCGCCTACGCGGCGGCGAAGGCGGCCGCCGAGGCCTGGACGCT
The DNA here is from genome assembly GCA_051001995.1 of Thermoleophilaceae bacterium. GTDB lineage: Bacteria > Actinomycetota > Thermoleophilia > Solirubrobacterales > Thermoleophilaceae > CAWEHQ01. The sequence continues at coordinate 7,009 of JBPCMT010000147.1, read as the reverse complement.
GGCGCTCGCCGACGACCTTCGCGAGGCCGGCTCGAGGGCCCGCGCCAACGTCGTCGTGGTCAACGCGATCCTCACGCCGGAGATGCGTGAGCGCAACCCCGACAAGGAGTACCGCGCGTTCACGCGCGCCGAGGACATCGCCGAGGCGCTCGCTTTCCTCTGCTCGGACGCGGCCGCGAAGATGAACGGCCAGCGGCTTTCGCTCCATCCGTGAGGGCGGGCCACCCATGACTGAGCCAGGCGCGCGCGGATTCGCCTCGGACAACTTTGCCGGCGCCCACCCTTCCGTGATGAAGGCGATCGCGGCGGCCAACGAGGGACACGCGGGCGCCTACGGCGCCGACCCCTGGACCGCCGCCTGCGAGGAGCGCTTTCGCGAGCACTTCGGCCCGGCGTCTCGGGCCTTCCCGGTGTTCAACGGGACGGGCGCGAACGTCGTCTGCCTGCGCGCGGGGCTGCGGCCGTTCGAGGCTGTGATCTGCGCGGCCAGCGCGCACCTCGCCGTGGACGAGTGCGGCGCTCCCGAGGCGCTCGCCGGCGTGAAGCTGCTCACGGTCCCGACTGACGATGGCAAGCTCACGCCCGAGCTGGCCGACCGCACGATCGAGCGAGTGGGCGACCAGCACGCGGTCCAGCCGCGACTGCTGTCGATCTCGAACGCGACCGAGCTCGGAACCGTGTACGCGGTCTCGGAGACGCGCGCTTTGGCCGACTTCGCGCGCTCGCGCGGGCTGCTGCTCCACGTCGACGGGGCCCGGCTCGCGAACGCGGCTGCCGGCCTCGACACGTCGCTGGGGTCGCTCACCTCGGACGCGGGGGTCGACTTGGTGTCGTTCGGCGGCACCAAGAACGGGCTGCTGTTCGGCGAGGCGGTGGTGGTGCTCGGCGACTCGCTCGGCGGCGGCCTCGAGTTCGTACGCAAGCAGTCGATGCAGCTCGCGTCGAAGACGCGTTTCCTGAGCGCCCAGCTCGCCGTGTTGCTCGAGGACGAATTGTGGCTTCGCAACGCGCGCCACGCGAACGCGATGGCGCGGCGGCTGGCGGACGCGGTCGGCCCGATCGAGGGCGTCGAGCTGACGCAGGCGGTCGAGGCGAACGCGGTGTTCGCGACCCTGCCGCGCCCCGCGATCGAGCGGTTGCTCGAGGCGCTCCCGGGCGAGCTCCCGTTCTACGTCTGGGACGAGCGACGCGACGAGGTCCGCTGGATGTGCTCGTGGGACACGACGTCGGATGACGTGGACCGCTTCGCGGAGGCAGTGGCGGCGGCGGGGCGGTAGGGCTTCCCGCGCACCGGCTCAGGTAGGTTCGCCGCTCCCGCTTACGCCGTCACCCGAAGGAGGCAGCAGTGAACGACCAGCCGCTGAAGGTCTCGCGCCGCGACGGCGTACAGGTGATCGTGATCGATCGACCCGAGGCGCGCAACGCGGTCAACCTCCAGGTGGCCGAGGGAATCGCCGCGGCGCTCGACGAGCTCGACTCCGACGGCGAGCTGCGCGTGGGCGTGCTGACCGGGGAGGGCGGCAACTTCTCCGCCGGCATGGACCTCAAGGCGTTCGCGCGCGGTGAGGCCCCCTACGTGGCCGACCGCGGCTTCGCGGGCATCGCGCAGCGCTCGGCGGACAAGCCACTGATCGCGGCGATCGAGGGCAACGCCCTGGCGGGCGGGCTGGAGATAGCGCTGGCCTGCGACCTGATCGTGGCCTCCGAGGAGTCCCGGCTCGGGATCCCGGAGGCAAAGCGCGGGCTGGTAGCGGCGGGCGGTGCGCTGACCCGGCTGCCGAAGCGAATCCCCTACCACCTGGCCATGGAGCTCGCGCTCACCGGCGAGCCGATCTCGGCGGCGCGCGCCGCCGAGATCGGTCTCGTGGACTGGCTGGCGCCGGCGGGCGGCGCGCTCGACGCCGCGCTGGAGATCGCCGGCGCGATCGCACGCAACGGACCGCTCGCCGTCGACGCGTCGAAGCGGATCATCCGCGGCGCTCTCGACTGGAGCGAGCAGGAAGCCTGGGACAAGCAGCAGGAGTTCGCCGGCCCGGTCTTCGGCTCGCAGGACGCCCAGGAGGGCGCCCGGGCGTTCGCGGAGAAGCGGGACCCGGCCTGGACGGGCCGCTGACGCGGCGGCGAACGGCCGAGTACGAACCTCGACAAGCGAAGGAGACTCGATGGCGGGAAGCGGAGATGGGGCGGCGCTGAGCTTCGAGGGCGCCGGGGCGCTCGTGACCGGCGGGGCCTCGGGCCTCGGCGCGGCCACGGTGCGGGCGCTGCTCGCGCGCGGGGCGCGCGTAGCGATCGTTGACTACAACGAGGAGGCCGCGCAGGGGCTCGCGTCCGAGCTCGGCGAGTCGACGCGGGCGTTCGCCGCCGACGTGACCGACGAACAGGCGATGAGCGCCGCGGTGGACGGCACGCGCGAGGCCTTCGGCTCGCTGCGTGTGGCGGTGCTGTGCGCCGGCGTCGGCTGGGCGGAGCGGGTGGTGTCCAAGCAGGGACCGGCGAACCTCGAGGTGTTCGCGCACGTGGTCCGGGTGAACGTGATCGGGACCTTCAACTCGCTGCGGCTCGTCGCCGCCGCGATGAACGACAACGAGCCCGACGAGGACGGCCAGCGCGGGGTGGCGGTAATGACCGCGTCGGTGGCGGCGTTCGACGGCCAGATCGGCCAGACGGCCTACGCCGCCTCGAAGGGCGGCGTCGCCTCGCTGACGCTTCCCGCCGCGCGCGACCTCGCCGGCCGCGGGATCCGGGTGAACACGATCGCGCCGGGCGTGTTCGATACGCCGATGATGGGGGCCCTGCCGCAGGACCAGCGCGACGCGCTCGCGGCGAACGTCCCGTTCCCCAAGCGCCTCGGCCAGCCCGACGAGTTCGCCCTGCTCGCCTGCCAGCTCGCGGAGCACCCGTACCTAAACGGGGTCGTGGTGCGCCTCGACGGATCGCTGCGGATGCCGCCCCGGTAGGTCCGGGCGTTCAAGCGAGGCTCTGCAAAGACATCACGCCCCGCCGACGAAGGCTGGAACCGCGGCAGTGAGTGCCTCCATCACCTGCCGGCTCGACGGCACCCGCTCCGGGTCGAGCAGCCACTGGAGCATCAGCCCGTCCCCGACCGCGATCACCAGCGAGGACAGGGTCTCCGAGTTCACCCGGGTAAGCGTCAATCCGTCCGCCTCGACAGCGCGGAGGACCATCTCGCCCCCTGCCGCGCGCGCCTCCTCGTAGGCCTCGGCCATCCGGGTGCGCAGCTCCGGCGAGCGGACCGCCTGGGGGAACGCCTCCACGAACGAGACGAGGAACGGCCGCAGCTCCTCGAAGCGGTCGATCACCGCCGCCAGCGACCGCTCGAGTCGCTCCGGCCCGGTAGCGGCTTCCTGCGCGAACGTCGTCCGCTCGATCTCGGCGGTCCAGGCTCGAAAGCCGGTCGCGATCGCCTCGTTGAGTAGCGCCTCCTTGCTGCCGAAGTGGTAGCCGATCGACGCGAGGTTCGTGCCCGAGACTGCGACGAGGTCGCGAGCGGTCGTGCGCGCGTAGCCGTTGTCGCGCAGACAGGCGAGCGCGGCCCGCAGGAGCTTCTCGCGATTCCCATGCGGCTGGTCGTCCTTGCTCATGGCGGTGTGATATACAAACGTCTACGACGATCGTACACGCGAAGCCTAGCCTACCGCTCCCCAAGGATGACCGCCACGCGAACCCTCCCACCCGGCCCCCGTCTTCCCGGCCTGGCCAGACGGCACTGCTGTTTCGAGACCCAGTCGGCTTCCTCGGATCCTGTCGGCGGCGCTACGGGCCGGTTTTCCGCGTATGCCTGGTCGGCTTTCCTCACTACGTCTACGTGGCGGACCCCCAGCTCGCGCGCGAGGTCTACGCGGCGGACCGCACCGTCGGACGCGCCGGCGAGGGCCGCCACGACTTCCTCGCACCGCTCGTCGGGGAGAACTCGCTGCTCGTCACCGAGGACGAGCAGTGGCTGCGCCACCGCAAGCTCCTCGGGCCGGTCTTTCACCGCAAGCACGTCGACGGCTACGCGGAGGAGATCGCGGCCATCGCCGGGCGCGAGATCGAGCGCTGGCCGCTCGAGGAGCCGTTCGAGCTGCGCCCACGGATGCAGGAGATCACCCTGGAGGTGATCCTGCGGCTCGTCTTCGGCATCGCCGATGGCGAACGGCTCGAGCGCTTCCGCGAGCTCCTGCCGCGGCTGCTCGAGGCGACGGGGGCACTCCTCCTCTGGCTTCTACCTCCCTCGCTATGGGCGAGCGAGAAGGGCCAGCGCCGGCTCCGCCGCTTCCCCAACCCCCTCCGCTCGTTCCTCGAGACCCGCGAGCAGGTTGACGAGCTGATCTACGAGGAGATCGCCCGCCGCCGGAGCGAGCTCGACGACTCGCGCCGCGACGTGCTCTCGATGCTCCTTCGCGCGCGCGACGATGAGGGCCGCGGGATGAGCGACATCGAGCTGCGCGACGAGCTGATCACGCTGCTCGAGGCCGGTCACGAGACCACCGCGACCGGCCTCGCCTGGGCGTTCGAGCGGCTGTTGCGCAATCGGGATGCCCTCGAGCGTCTCGTCGCCGAGGTCGATGACGGCGGCAGCGAATACCTCGACGCGGTCGTCCGCGAGACGCTGCGCGCTCGGCCAGTGGTGCTCGACACGCCGCGCCTCCTCGACGGCCCGCTCGAGATCGGGGGCTACGTGATCCCCGAGGGCTGGTATGTCGCGCCCGCGATCCCGAGCGTGCAGCTCGACCGGAGCGTAGGTCCCGAGCCCGAGGATTTCCGTCCGGAGCGCTTCTTGGACGAGCCGCCGCGGGACGCATGGATTCCGTTCGGCGGCGGCAAGCGCCACTGCGTCGGATCGCACCTGGCGCTGCTCGAGATGAGGGTCGTGATCGCCGAAGTGGTGCGTCGACTCCGGCTCGATGCGGTCCGTGCGGCCCCCGAGCGCCAGCGCGTGCACCACGTGACGCTCGTTCCGTCGAAGGGAACCCGAGTGATGGCATCGCCGCGTGACCTGATGCCACTGCGCCACCACGCGGAGTCCACCTCGGCGCCGGCCGCACAGGCCGCTCGGATTCACTTTGACCGCTGGGCCGGCGCCTACGGGCGTTCGCGGCTGCTCGTGTCGCTCCAGCAGAAGGCGCTCACCGAGCTCCGGCTCGGAGCCGCCGACCGCGTGCTCGACGTCGCGTGTGGGACGGGCGCGCTGATCGCCGAGGTCGCGCATCGCGTGGAGCGAGCGGCCGGGCTCGACCTGTCCTCCGGCATGTTGCAGATCGCGCGCTCCCGCCTGCTCCCGGACGCTGGCCCGGGCCGCCTCGTGAACATCGAGTTCCGCCTCGGATCGAGCGACGCGCTCCCCTTCGCCGACGGCGAGTTCACGGCGCTCGTCTGTACCACCGCACTGCACCACTTCCCCGAGCCACAGCGCTCGGTCGACGAGTTGGCGCGCGTGCTGGCGCCCGGTGGCCGCGTCGTCATCGGCGACGCCTGCCGGGACTCGCCTCCGGCGAAGCTGCTTGACCCGCTCTTCCGCCGCTTCGAGGCGGGGCACGTGGGGCTCCAGCGCAAGCGCGACATCGAGGCGATGCTGACCCGTGCAGGCCTGCGGGTGACGACGTCGCGCCACCTCTGGCTGGGCGTGTATGCGCTCGTCGCCGCCGAGCGGCCAGGAAGCCAGCCGCCCGGGGCCGCTCAGTAGTTCACGAACTCGAAGTGCCACCACTCGCCTGGGATCGGCGCCACCCAGCCGTACGCGGAGCCGATCTCCTGAATCACCACGGCCATGTCCTCGGACGGCACGTCGACGGCGACGCCGAGCTCGTGCGAGGAGGTGCCGGGCGAGTTGGCCGGCGCGCCCTGCCCGGAGATGAAGAGGTCGTAGAGGTAAGCCTGCTGCTCCCAGCTCCGGTAGGCCGACATCGTCCCCGCGGGCTGGAGGTCGACGCCGTGGCTCGCAAGTGCCTCCTCGCGCATGGCCTCCCATGCCGACGCGGCTCCGGCATCGAGGTAGGCCGTCCCCTCGAGGGTCAGGACCGGCGCCAGCCAGGCAGCGGGCGGTGGTGGCGGGGGCTCAGCGGACGGCGCCACCGTTGTCGCGCGATCCGTGCCGCTCGCCAGCGGCGTTCCCAGCAGGCCAGCTTCCGCGAGAGCCGTCGCCCCCTCAGCCTCGGTGGGAACCTGGATCGTCTGGCCGGCGGCGGGATGAGCGTCTTCCGGAAGGCCGTTGTAGACGGCCACCGTGCGGGTGGTGAGGTTGTTCGCGGCGGAGATCGACCAGAGCGTCTGCCCCGGCTGCACCACGTGGGGCACCGCCGCCTGCGCGCTTGAGGCCAGCAGCGCCATGGAAAGCCCCGCGCCGATCGTCCCTCGCAGCCAATGCCGACCCCGCATCCACCCTCCCCTTGGTGGTCCTCCCTTGACGGTCGCACTGGGTTCGCGCGGAGTCGCGGCAATCCTACGCGCCGGTCGGCGGCTGTCAGCTACATCGAGGAGCGGCCGAGCTGGTCGTTTGGCCAAGCCGACGGTGGGATTCGAACCCACGACCCCCGCTTTACGAGAGCCGTCGCAAGGTGCCGATCAGCAGGTAAAACGCGCCGAAAAGCGCCGCCAGACCTGCGTATCGACCCGTCCTCAGAGGACAGCGATGGGCGGCTTCGCTCGAGGCCTGGTGCGACGCGACTGAACGCCTGCGTGATCCCGCGCGGCGGCGGCCGCCCTACTTCTTCGCGGCCTCGAAGTAGGGGTTCGAGCCGCTCTGGTGGTCGGTCACATCCACCACGCTCGTGATCTCCGGCACGGCCTGGATGATGGCCGTCTCGATCCCCTGGCTGAGCGTCACGGTGGCCATCGCACAGCCCTGACAGCCGCCACCCAGCTTGAGGTAGGCGGCTCCCACCTTGACCGCCACGAGCTCGGCGCGGCCGCCGTGCGCGGCGATCGTCGGGTTCACCTGCTCGTCGAGCACCTGGATCACGCGCTTGGAAACGTCGCCGCTCAGGTCGGCGGGCGGTGGCGCGCCGAT
>JBPCMT010000146.1:0-6733 GCA_051001995.1 Thermoleophilaceae bacterium | reverse complement strand
GGGCGTCGGCCTGTGGGTCGTCAGCCGTCTGATCACCGGCCCGGCGAAGCCGGTGGACGACGCGGACCTGGCGGAGGATCCCGCCGAGCGGCGCGACTAACCGCGCGTCTGGCGCCGCTTCACGTCGTCGAGCAGCAGCCCAAGGTCGTGGGCGATGTCGGCCGGGGGCACGGGCACGCCGGCCGAGAACTTGGTGCGCAGGCGGCCGTCGGAGTCCACCAGCCAGATGCTCGCGGTGTGGGCGCTGCCGGGCTCGCCGGCGGGCTGGGGCGCCGCGAAGTAGGCGTCCCAGGTCGGCTCGAGCTCGGCCTCGGTGCCGACCAGGTAGTGGAAGTTGGGCGAAAGCTCGTTGCTCGCAAGCCACGACCGCACCGCCTCCGGCGTGTCGTTCTCCGGGTCGACACTGACCGCGAGCACCTCGACCTCGTCCCCGCGCGGCCCCAGCAGCTCGAGCGCCTCCCTGAGCTCCTGGGCGATCAGCGGGCAGACGTCGGGGCAGGTCGTGTAGAGGAACGTCACGACGAACGGCCTCCCCGCGAGGTCGGCCGTCCCGATCTCTCCGCCGCGCGCGTCCGCGTGGCGAAACGACGGGGCGGGCGCGCCGGCGAGCTCGTCGGGCAGCTGCCCGCCGCGGAAGGGGGTCGACTGCTCCTCGACGATGGCGAGCGGCTCGTCGCCCGCTTGCGCCAGCGCCAGGTAGGCGAGCGCGGCGGTGGCCGCGACGCAGACAGCCAGGAGCGCGACGAGCACCTTCGAGCGCAGCGGCCCCCGGCGCTCGCTCGGCTCGTCGGAGCTAGCCATCTAGCGGACGCTGCGCCGGTCGCCGCCCTCGAGCGACCCGAGCGGGCGTCCCTGCTCGGCCGCGCCGACGCCGGCGTCGAGCTGCTCGGCCGAGACCGCGCCGATCACGTGCGCCACGACCTCGCCGTCGGCGCTGACGAAGAACGTCTCGGGCAGCCCGGTCACGCCCCAGTCGAGCGCGACGCCGTTCGACTCGTCGCGGACGTTGAGGTACGTGGTGTCGTACTCGCGCATGAAGGCGCGCGCGTCGTCGGTCAGGTCCTGCATGTTGAGCCCGGCCAGCAGGACCCCGCGGTCGCGCGCCGAGCGCCAGGAGCCCTCGAGCGCCTCCGCCTCGGCGCGGCAGGGCTCGCACCACGAGGCCCAGAAGTTGATCACCACGGGTGTCCCGCGCAGCTCGGCGAGCGACACGCTGCCGTCGGCCGCGGCCTCGCCGACGACGCTCTGAAGCCGGGGCGGCGCATCCCTGGGGGCCTGCAGGACCGGGAGGTCGAAGCCCGGCGCCGCCACGGCCTCGCCGCGCGCCAGGCTCTGCTCGATCGTGCGCTCGGGCGCCTCGCTCACCAGGCCGTAGCCGAGCAGCGCGAGGAACGCCACCGCAGCGGCCACCACGGCCAGGCGCAGCCAGGGACGGGAGCGGCGCGGCGCCGGGGGCTCGACCACGCCCGTCGAACGCTCGCCGGTGGCGCTCGCCCCGCTCACACCGACTGGAAGAAGTTGAGTCCGAGGTCGTCCAGCGCGCGCTGGATCTCGACGTTCAGCACGAACAGGTCGTTCGTGTAGACGAGCACCCCCATGACCACCAGCACGAGACCGGCGCCGACCTGGATCGCCGCGTAATGGCGCTTGACCCACTCGAAGCTGCGCTGCGCCGCCCCCCAGCCGACCGCCGACAGGAGAAAGGGAATTCCCAGCCCCGCCGAGTAGACGGCGAGCAGCCCGGCCGCCTCGACCGTGGACTGCTGCGTGGACGCCAGCCCGAGGATCGCAGCAAGCGTGGGCCCGATGCACGGCGTCCAGGCGAAGGCGAAGGCGACCCCGGCCACGACCGGTCCGCCGCTGCCGGCGCGCTCGATCAGCCCGCCGGGCCGGAAGTCGCGGTTGAGTCGGGTCACGAACACCGCGGCGATGAACAGCAGCCCCATCAGGATGATCGCCACCCCCGCGACCTTTCGCAGCGTGAGCTGGCTTTCGAACAGGAACGCGCCGATCGCGGTGGCGGTGAGGCCGAGCAGGATGAATACAGCCGAGAAGCTGGCGATGAACAGCAGGCTGCGCGCGAGCACGCTCGGGTCGAGGCGCCGCGTTCGCTCGCCCGGCGCCTTGCCGCTCACCGCCGCCAGATAGCCGGGCACGAGCGGCAGGCAGCATGGGGACACGAACGAGACGAGCCCCGCGGCGAACGCGAGCGAGATCGTGGGCGAGTCGGCCATCCGTCGAAGACGATGGTAGGCGACGGCACTCGCCCGCCCGCCGGCCTCCGGCGGCGCGGCCGCTAGGCGATGCGGTCGCCGACGGCGACGTCGCGGTCGGGGCGCAGCAGCACCACGCCCTTGGCGTCGTCGAGCGCCCCGAGGACCAGCACCTCGGAGGTCACGGGCCCGATCCGGCGCGGCGCCAGGTTGACGACCCCCACCACCAGCCGACCCTCGAGGTCCTCGCGTGCGTAGTGCTTGATCTGCGCCGACGACGTCTTCGTGCCCAATTCAGGCCCGAAGTCGATCTCGAGCCGCCACGCCTGCTTGCGCGCCTCGGGGAAGTCGTGGACGGCGGCCACCCGCCCCACGCGCATGTCCACGCGCGTGAAGTCGCCGAACTCGATCACCGACCGTGTTCTACCGGAGCCGCCCCCATGGCGGAGTCTGCTGCGTGGTGGACGCTCGTGTATCGCCTCTCAAGAGTGGTCAGAACGGGTGCTCATCCGTTCTGACCATTTCTCGAAGGTGCACCTCGGGCGGGCGCCCCCCAGAGCGGCGGCGCCGGGCTCGCCCCCGCCGGGACGACGCAGGCCTCCTGGGGCGGTGCGGCCGCCGATGAACGCGGGCTCAGGGTCTACGGCTAGGCGGCGCTCCGCGAACTGCTCCGTCCGCCGGTGCGTCGGCCGGCGCCACTGGAGCGTCCGGTGCTCGCCCTCCTCGCGGCCGGGCTCGTGCCGGTGGCGCTCGACTTCGAGGCCGTGCTCCGCTTGGCGGTGCTGGCCTTGGCCGTGCTCCGCTTGGCGGTGCTCCGCTTGGCGGTGCTGGCCTTGGAGCCGCTGCGGGATGCGGAGGTGTTGCCCGTCCCGGCGGTACTCTGCGCGCGGGTGCGCGCGGCCTTGCGCGCGCTCGCGCTCCGCTGCTGGGCGCTCGCCTTTCGCGTGCGAGCGGCCTTGCGGGCCGCGACGGCCGGGTCGCTCCCGCCGCGGTCGCTCCCGGCGGCGCGGCTCTCGAGCGCCTCCAGGGCGCCCCGCAGATCGTCGATCGCCGAGCGCAGCGGCTTCGGCACGCGTCCCTTGCCGTCGACCTTCGCCGCGGCCCTGGACGCCGACCGGGCGACCTGCTTGCGCAGTCCGCTGGCGCGCAGCGTGTCATAGAGATTGGTGTCGCTCTTCTTTGCCATCCGACCCTCCTCGCTCGCTCGTCTTCTCCTGTACGGAATACCCAAACCTCGTCGCTGTGAACCGAAATGTGAAGAGCAATGGGGCGCCGACGTCCTACCGGCCCTCGACGGCCGCGACGGTCCCGGCGCGGTCCCGCTGGCGCTCGTCGACCCAAGCATCGAGCGTCTCCCACCAATCGAAGAGCCAGCCGATCCGCTCGTCGCGTCCCGCGGGGATGGCGTCCGCCGGCTCGAGCCACATCCGCACCTCCACCATCTGTTCCTTCGGCAACAGGGCCCAGAGCTCCCGCACCCCGGTGGGACAGCCGACGTGACCGAGGATCACGACGTCGGCTTCGGGCGCCGCCTCGATAGCCGCAAGGGCGCCGCCCGGACGCGGCGCGCTCACGTGGCGCATCCGGCGAGCCCGCTCGGCCTCACGCGTGAAGCCGCCACGATCCAGCCGCTCGATCGCCCGCCGGCGCTGGCGCTCCGAGAAGTTGGCGCCCTCGGGAAAGATCAAGAGCGCGGCCGTGCCGCCGAGCTCGCGCGCCATCGCGGCGATCTCCACCTCGGTGTCGCCGCCGCGCGGATCGACGAAGCGATTCGGCAGGCGCTCGCCGAGGACGTCGATCAGCGGGTCGAGGCGCAGCGCCTCGTGCATGACGACGCGCGGGCCGCGGTCGTGCCAGGAGAGGAGCGCGTGCAGCACGAGCAGAGTCTCCCCCTCACCGGCGTGGCGGCCCAGCACTAGCACCGGGCGACCCGGCTTGGAGAGCGCCGCCTCCGCCTCCGCGGATTCCGCCACCCCAACCTCCACGCGAGCGAGCCGGACGATCGCGCGGTAGACGCCGGCCAGGAACCACCGCATCAGCGCGTAGTGCGCGCGCTGCATCGCCTCGGAGCCCATCTTCCATCCGAAGCCGCTCGCGATCCACAGCCCGAGGCTGGCCACCGTGGCAGCGAGGTGGTAGCCGGCGGCGGCGAGCGCGATCAGAAGCGCCCGCAGCGGCCGCCAGCCGCCGGCGAGCGGCGACGCCAGGCCCGCCAGCACCAGCAGCGCGGGCGAGACCACGATCAGCAGCAGCTCGAGCAGCACCAGCAGCGGCGCCAGGAGGAGCCGGCGCAGCAGCTTGGGCGGGACCGGCATCACGGGCCCACACCGTTCTCCGCCAGGTAGCGCGCGGAGGCATCGTGCGCGCGCTCGATGCGGTCGCGGATCTGCGACGTGTCGCGGTAGCGAAACTGCGAGACGTCGGTGTAGTGCGGCGGGCTCGTCTCGCCGGTCGGCATCACGTGGACCGTGACATCGTCGGGGAGTGCCGCGAGATCGCCGACGAAACGGTGGCGGCGCGCGATCTCGAACGCCACGAGCGCCACTTCCCACGGCCACCGCGGTGGCTCGAGCGGCCGGTCGATGCGGCCGACGTGGAGCACGAAGACGGTCGTGGCGCCGAGCGCGACCGCCCGCCCGACGGGGACGCTGTTGACGATGCCGCCGTCGATGTAGTGCTCACCGTCGATCACAACCGGCGGGAGGATGCCCGGCACCGCCGAGGACGCCAGCACCGCTTCCACCAGCGGCCCGGCGCTGAACCAATGCTCCGAGGCCGTCTCGATCCTCGCCGCCACGCACTGAAACGCAACCTCGAGGTCCTCGATCCGGCTGGCCGGTAGGGATTCCTCGAGCAGCCTGCGCAGCGACTCGTTGCCGTGCAGGTGCGTCCGTGTGCGCGCCAGCGTCCCGAGGCGCCCGAGGATCGATCCGTCGAAGGCATCGCTGCGCTCGATCTCGGACCACACCTCGCTCAGCCGGTCGACGGTCGCGAGCACCGGCGCGGCGGCCACGGCGGCGCCGTTGATGGCGCCGATCGAGGTCCCGACGACGAGCTCGGGCGCGATCTGGCGCTCGAGCAGCGCCCGCAGCATGCCGACCTCGTGGGCGCCGAGCTGGCCGCCGCCGCCCAGCACGAACGCGCGCTTCCCCGTGGTCACAGCGGACTTCTACCGCACCGGCCGGCGGTCGCTTCAGCGGTCGAGGGCGAACGCCGCGGCGGCGTCAGCCCGAGAGCAGGCGGACCTCGACGCGGCCGTCGCGCTCGCGCACCTCGAACGCCGGCTGCGGCGCGGTGGCGGGCCCGCGCTTCACCGACCCGTCGCGCCGGTCGAAGCGCGAGCCGTGGCAGACGCAGACGATCTCGTCGCCGTCGAGCTCGCCGTCGCTGAGCGAGCACCCGCGGTGCGAGCAGCGATCGTGGATCGCGAAGAGCCGCTCCGCGTCGCGCAGAAGGAGCACCGGCGTATCCTCGACGATGACGCGCGTCGGCCGGCGGTCGGGAAGCTGCGAGCCGTCCGCCGCCGGGGTCCAGTCCGCCGGCCCGGGGTCGAACACGGTCTGGTCGGCGCCGATGCCCTGGCGGAACGAGAGGTGGCCGCCGAGGAAGCCGCCCGCACCCAGCACGGCGGCGCCTCCCACGCCGAGCAGCGCTCCCTTACGACGATTGCCGCGGCGGCGCGCGGCGAGCGAGGCCGTGTAGAGGCCGAGCGCGGCGGCGTTGGTGGCCGCGTGCACGAGACCGACCCGACGGACGCCGTCGTCGCCCAGCTCCGCGTCGGCCCAGTCGCTGACGCCCGAGAGCGCCGTGGGCCCGTAGGCGGCGATGCCGACGGCGAGCAGGCGCTCGCTGGCCCGACCGTCGTCGTCGCCTCCGAGGAGGTCGAGCAGCGACGCGCTGACGAACGCTCCGATGACGACGTCGGTCAGAATCGGGTGGATGGCGTGGCCGAGCCAGGTGCCGCTCACCGCGTCCTTGACGGCGCCGGGCGAGAGCGTGCTCCGGACGGTCTTGCCGATGCTCTTCCCGGGCGCGTCGAGGACGCCCGCCGATTCGACCTTCCCGACGAGGGGATCGAACGGCGACCCTCCGCCGCCCGTCTGACCGAAAGCATTCACCGCCAAGCGATACCCGCCGAGCAGCGTCATAAACGCGAACGCTGCGAAGCAGGCTCCTGCCCGGGTGGATCTTTCAGCCCGGCAGGGGCCGCAGGAGGACGATGGCGCTCGCGTTGACCCAGATCTCGCCGCCGGTGTCGTGCTCCCTCAGGGTCGTGAAGGGCTCTCGGCGCCGGAGGTCCTCGGTGAGCAGGTGCCGGATCTCCTCGGGCTCCTGGTCGACGTTGACCGACGTGCCATCGGTCAGGTGCACGGCGGTGGGCATCGCGCGCAACCGTAGCCAACTTGATCATTGCCCAGGCGAGCGAATGCGGCGACTCGTGCGCTTTGCCGAGCCCTCCACACCGGCGCTGCCCTCCGCGCCGGGCGTCAGCTCGACGTGGCCGGCGACCCTTCGACGGC
>JBPCMT010000145.1:0-4120 GCA_051001995.1 Thermoleophilaceae bacterium | reverse complement strand
CGCCGGCCCGGGAGGCCCGAGCAAGGTGAATCTACTGGTCGAGCGCTTGCCGTGGCCGGCCGTGGGAGCGCTAGCTCAAGGGGGTCCCGGCGAGCGCTCTGCGGACGTGCAGCACCCGCTGGAGGACCGTAATGGTAGTCAGGATCGCCAGCGCGTAGACGGCGGGCTCGAGCAGGCGGGCGTCGAACAGCGACGCCCCGGTGGCGAACAGCAGTCCCGCGGAGAGGATCACGACGCGCACGGGGCGCGTGGCGAGCCCCACCTTGCACTCGACGCCGAGCGCCTCGGCGCGGGCGCGTGTGTAGCTCACCATGAACGAGCCGACGACGCAGACGACGGTCGCGGCCACCGCGAGCTCGTCTTGAAGCGACGCGAAGTACGCGGCGACGGTCACCAGGACGATCCCCTCCTCCACCCGGTCGAGCGTGGAGTCGAGGAACGCGCCGAACGGCGTCCCCTTCCCCGACATGCGCGAGTAGCGGCCGTCGAGAGTGTCCATCACCGACCCGATCACGAAGGCCAGCCCAGCGAGGAAGAAGAGCCGCTGGGTGACGAGCACGGCGGCGGTGAGGTTGAGCGCGAGCCCGGTCACCGAGATCGCGTTCGGCGTGAGGCGCGACTCGATCAGACGGTCGCGGGCGAGGGTCCGAACCTCGGCCGCGGACCGCGGCTCGCGACCGGGCCTGGATGCCCTGCGGACGCGCCCCCGATCGCGCATCCCGCCGTCCTCCGCGGCGTCGGCTCGACGGTTCGGCCCTGCGCCCGCTCCGTCCGCCGGCGCTCGAGAGGTCGTGCGGCCGCCTCGCTGTGGGCCCGAAGCCACGCGCGAGACTCTAATGCCCGCAACCCGCTAGTCGTCGTCCAGGAACCTTCCCACCGTCTCGATCACGTCGGGCCGGTCGAGCCACGGCCAGTGACCCGCCTCGTCGAGCAGCTCGAGCCGCGTCGGGCCGCCCAGCGCCTCGGCGTAGGCGGTGGCGAAGGAGCTGGGGATGTAAGGATCGCGGACGCCCCACAGCACGAGCGCCGGTCGCTCGAGCTCGCCCAGGCGCGCGCCTGCGCGCGCGAGCTCCTCCGAGGGCGCCGAGCGGTAGAGCCTCAGGATCGCTCGCTGGGTGCCGTGGTCGAAGTGGTCCCAAACGCGGTCGATCAGGACGCCCGGAGCGGGGCCGTCGGCCGCGAGCGCCTCGCGCGAGACCTGCCTGAAGCCCCAGCGGGTCGTGAAGCCCATCGTGAGCTCTCCGACCACCGGCGTCCGCCACAGGCGAGCGATCCGGTGCCAGCGGTAGTCGGCCATCAACGGGACCGCGTTCATCACCACGATCCGTTCGACGCGGCTGAGCAGGCGCTCCGGCAGCGCCAGCGCGAGCGCCCCCCAGTCGTGCACGACGAGCGAGAAGCGCTCGAGGTCGAGCGCGTCGATGAAGCCCTCGAGGAACCGCGCGTAGCCGCGGATCGAGTAATCGAAGCCCGCCGGCTTGCCCGACCGGCCGAAGCCCGGCAGGTCCGGCGCCACGCCGCCGGTCCGCTCGAGGAACGGCAGGAAGTCGTCCGAGTTCGTGGGCGAGCCGTGGACGTAAAGCACCGTCGTGCGCCCGCCTGGCGCCTCGCGCCAGAAGACGGGCAGCCCGCCCAGCTCGTCGCGGCGGTCCCACTGCGGCTCGCTGGTCGTGCGCACGGGCGGTTATTACCACGCGCGAGCTCCACCGACCCCGGCCGTTAGGCGGCGAGCCGCCGCCTAACGTTGCGTCCTTGCCTCGACCGTCACGGACCTGGCGCCGCCCCGACCGTCGCCGCCTGCGAGCGATTCGCGACCGTCTCCGCGACGTCTACGGTCGGCCGGAGCTCCGCGCGCACCGCGCGCCGATCGACGAGCTGGTGCTGACGGTGCTCTCGCAGAGCACGAACGACCGCAACCGCGACGTCGCCTACGGTCGCCTGCGCGAGCGCTTCACGACCTGGGCCGAGGTCCGCGACGCTCCGGAGGAGGAGGTCGAGGAGACGATCCGCCCCGGCGGCATCTCGCGCGTCAAGGCGCGGCGCATCCAGGACATCCTCCGCGCGCTTGACGGCGACGACCTCGCGTGGCTCGCCGAGGCCCCCCTCGCCGAGGCTCGCACCTTCCTGTGCGCGCTGCCGGGCGTGGGGCGAAAGACCGCCGCCTGCGTCCTGCTGTTCTCCTTCGGGCGGCCGGACGTGCCGGTGGACACCCACGTCTTCCGCGTCGGGATGCGGCTCGGGTTTTTCCGCCCGGGCGCCTCCTTCGACGAGGCCCACGACGAGCTCTTCCGCCTCGCCGACCCCGGCGACGCGTACGAGATCCACATGAGCATGATCCGCCACGGTCGCCGCACCTGCGTGGCGCGCGACCCCCGCTGTCGCGAGTGCGTGCTGCGGCGGATGTGCCCCTACGGACGTGCTCGCCTGCGGGCCGTCGCCCCTCGGTAGAGTCGCCGGTCGTGGCCGAGGCTCCCGAAGCCCGCGACGAATGGCGCGTCGAAGCCGAGCTCGACGAGCCCGATGACGAGCGCTCGCTGTCCGAGCGCCTGCGCGCGCTCGAGCTCGACGACCAGGCGCGGGAGCGCCTTTCGGACCGGGTGATCGTGACGCGCGACGGGCCCCGCGTCTTCCTCTACGCCGGCGACGAGGGGGCGGCGCGCGAGGCCGAGCGAGTCATGCGCGACCTGCTGGCCGCCGACGGCCTCTCGGCGACGGTCTCGCTCACCCGCTGGCACCCGGTGGAGGAGGACTGGAAGGACGCGTCCGCGCCGCTCCCGACGTCCGAGGCCGAGCTCGAGGCAGAGCGCGAGCGCCGGCTCGCGGCCGAGACGCGGGAGGTGGCCGAGGAGGGCGAGTTCGACTGGGAGGTGAGGGTCGAGCTCGAGGGCCATCGAGCCACCGCTGACCTCGCTGAACGGCTCGAGGCCGAGGGCCTCCACGTCGTGCGGCGCTGGCGCTACCTCCTGGTGGGGGTCCTCACAGAGGAGGGCGGGAGCGAGCTGGCGGATCGGATCCTCGCGGAAGCGCCGCCGGGCGCCTCGGCCCGCGTCGAGCCGCGCTTCTCCGAGCCGACCCACCCGCTGCTCGTCTTTTTCGAGAGCCGCTGAACGGGTGCGCGCCGGTCCCGCCGGCGGTCCTTCTGGACCGGCGCGGCTTCGGGTGCGCGCTTGGCGACGCTCCGAAAATCTGCCACAATAGGACGCAGATTTTGCCAAGCGCAATGCTTCAATGGCTTAGAACGGAAGAGAGGGGCTCAGTATGGCTAGGACGATTGGAATCGATCTCGGTACGACGAACTCGTGCATGGCGGTGCTCGATGGGCGCGAGCCGTCGGTGGTCGAGAACGCCGAGGGCGCCCGGACCACGCCGTCGGTCGTCGCCTTCACCCAGGGCGGCGAGCGGCTCGTGGGGACCGTGGCCAAGCGGCAGGCCGTCACGAACCCCGAGAACACGGTGTTCTCGATCAAGCGGTTCATGGGCCGCAAGGAGGCCGAGGTCAAGGAGGAGGAGAAGATCGTGCCGTTCGAGGTCGTCTCCGGGCCGAACGGCGCCGCGCGCGTCAAGGCGGGCGAAGGCGAGTACTCGCCGCCCGAGATCAGCGCGATGATCCTCCAGAAGCTCAAGGCCGACGCGGAGGCGTACCTCGGCGACACCGTCGACAGCGCAGTGATCACGGTCCCCGCGTACTTCAACGACGACCAGCGCCAGGCTACGAAGGACGCCGGCAAGATCGCGGGCCTCGCCGTCAAGCGCATCATCAACGAGCCCACCGCCGCCTCGCTGGCTTACGGGCTCGACAAGGAGACCGACCAGACGATCCTCGTCTTCGACCTCGGCGGCGGCACCTTCGACGTGTCGGTGCTCGACATCGGCGACGGCGTGTTCGAGGTAAAGGCGACCGCCGGCGACAACCATCTCGGCGGCGACAACTTCGACAAGGCGATCGTCGATTGGCTCGTCAAGGACTTCAAGGCGCAGCAGGGCATCGATTTGTCGCAGGACAAGATGGCCCTCCAGCGTCTCTACGAGGCGGCCGAGAAGGCGAAGGTCGAGCTCTCCACGACGCAGGAGACGCAGATCAACCTCCCGTTCGTGACGGCCGACCAGTCGGGGCCCAAGC
>JBPCMT010000144.1:0-5467 GCA_051001995.1 Thermoleophilaceae bacterium | reverse complement strand
TCGCCGGCGGGCACTCGTTGATCCCGCTGATGAAGGTTCGGCTCGCCGCGCCGACGCTGCTCGTGGACCTGCGCAGGGTGCCCGGGCTGCGGGGCGTGTCGAGCGAGGACTCCGAGCTGCGGATCGGTGCGATGACCCCGCACGCCGAGCTGGCCGACGCGAAGGCGGGGCTGCTGGCGACGGCGGGCGGGCAGATCGCCGACCAGCAGGTGCGAAACCGGGGGACGATCGGCGGCTCGCTGGCCCACGGCGACCCCGCGTCGGACCTGCCGGCCGTGGTGCTCGCAGCCGAGGCGCGGGTGGCGCTACGGGGGGCGGGCGGCGAGCGCGAGGTGGCGGCCGGCGACCTGTTCGAGGACTACCTGACCACCGCCGTCGGCGCCGACGAGGTCATCACCGAGGTGCGCGTCCCGAAGCTGTCCGGATACGGGTACGGCTACGAGAAGTTCACCCGCCGCGCCGAGGACTGGGCGATGGTCGGCGTCTGCGCCCTCGTGAAGGCGACCGACGGGACGTGCGAGGACGTGCGCGTCGGACTGACGCACATGGGGTCGACGGCGCTGCGCGCGACCGCCGTCGAGGACGCGTTGCGCGGCCAGCCGCTCGATGCTTCGCGGATCGGTGCCGCGGCCGAGCAGGCGGCGGAGGGCACGAGCCCGCCCGGCGACCTGAACGCCTCACCGGAGTACAAGCAGCACCTCGCGCGGGTGCTGTGCCGGCGGGCGCTCCTCGCCGCGGCCGGGGTCTGACCGGGCGAACGGTCACACACGCGGGAGCCTCTCGTCACGTTGGTGATGCTGCCGTCGGGGCGGCCATGAACTGGGCCGTCTTGTGCACCCATGGAATGCTTGAAAGAGCCCAGCTAGTGGGCGCAGTGACGGGCGCGTTACAACTGCTTGAGAAGGTGCACGGCGACGCTACGAAAGGCTGACTGCGGCCGCCGCGGCTTTCGCGCACGCGGCCGCGGCGTGATGTATGTCGCTTCTCGAAAGTGGTCATCGAGACAGACCTTCTCCGAGACCACCTCAGAGAAAGCGACATACGTGCCGCCGGCCGCCAGGCCACGGTGCCGGGATCGGTCCCGGGTCACCGCTGGCTGCCCGCCAACGCCGCCGGGCCCGGTCGCTCGACGGGGGTCCTCGAGGAGTGTCCCACCCGCGGAATGATCGAATCGGCCGCGTCTACCCTTCGGAACGAGGAAGCAGTGATCGCGCCGCAGGCCACGTTCCACTCCGTCGACGCCGTGCACGCGGCGCTCACCGGCGAGCGCTATCTGGCGGATCGCGGCCTCGCGACCTCCGTCTACCTCGCGGCCGCGCTCGAGCAGCCGCTGCTGCTCGAGGGCGAGGCCGGGGTCGGCAAGACCGAGGTCGCGAAGGCGCTCGCCGCCGCCGCCGGGGCGCGCCTGATCCGCCTTCAGTGTCACGAGGGCATCGACCTCCACAACGCGCTCTATGACTGGGACTACGCCCGGCAGCTGCTCGCGATCCGCGCGGCCGAGGGCGGCGAGCGCCACGCCGGCGAGCTCTTCACGCGCGAGTTCCTCCTGCGCCGGCCGCTGCTCGAGGCGCTCGAGCACGAGGGCCCGGTGGTGCTGCTGATCGATGAGGTGGACCGCGCCGACGACGAGTTCGAGGCGTTCCTGCTCGAGTTCCTCTCGGACTTCCAGGTCACGATCCCGGAGCTCGGGACGGCGGTGGCGCGCGGGCGGCCGCTCGTGGTGATCACGTCCAACCGCACGCGCGAGCTGCACGACGCGCTCAAGCGCCGCTGTCTCTACCACTGGATCGAGTACCCCTCGCAGGAGCGCGAGGCCGAGATCGTGCGTGCGCGCGTGGACGGAGTCCCCGATCAGATCGCCGCTCGCGTGTGCGCCGCCGTCGCGCGACTTCGTGGCGAGGAGCTCTACAAGCTGCCCGGCGTGGGGGAGACGATCAACTGGGCGCGAGCGTTGCTGGCGCTCGAGGACGCCGAGCTGCACGAGACGCTCGGCGTAGCGCTCAAGGTGCGCGAGGACATCGAGCGCGTCGAGGCGCAGCGAGTCCTGGAGGGCGTGTGACGCTCGGCGCGACCGTCGTCGCCGGCGGCGGCGTCCGCGTGACCGCGCGGCTTGTCGCGCTCGTTGCCTCGCTGCGCGCGGGCGGCGTCCGCGCGGGGGTGGGGGAGCTGGTGGCGGCGCACCGGGCGCTCGCCGCGGTGGACGGCGCCTCGCGGCAGGAAGCGTACTTCGCCCTGCGCGCCGCGCTCTGCTCGCGCCGCGAGGACCTGGAGTCCTTCGACGCAGCGTTCGCAGCCTGGTTCGGCGCCTACGCTCACCGTCCCGAGCCTCCCGTCGACCTCGACGCTGCCAGGCTCGTGCTGCCCCGGGTGGCGGTCCCCGGAGCCTCGCCGCCAGAGCCCGGCGCGCCCGATCTCGTTCCTGTCCCCGCCGCCTGGAGCGACGTCGAGCTGCTGCGCGAGAAGGACTTCGCGACCTACACCGATGCGGAGCGCCTGATGGCGCGTCGCCTGATGGCGCGCCTAGCCGCTCGCGGTCCGCGACGGGTCAGCCGGCGCACCAGGCCGAGCCGCCGGCGCGGGCCCCATCCGCCCGGCGCGCGCCACGACCTGCGGCGGACGCTGCGCGACTCGCTGCGCTACGGCGGCGAGCCGGTCGAGCGCCGCTGGCGCGAGCCGAGCCTTCGCCAGCGCCCGCTGGTGATGGTTTGCGACGTCTCGGGCTCGATGGAGCCCTACGCGCGGATGCTGCTCCAGTACATGCACGCGTGTGTGGCCGCGCGGCGGCGGGTCGAGGCGTTCGCCTTCGGCACCCGCCTCACGCGGCTGACCCGCGAGCTCGCCGGGCGCGACCACGACCGCGCGCTCGGGCGCGCGCACGGAGCCGCAGCCGACTGGTCCGGCGGCACGCGGATCGGCGCCTGCCTCTCCGAGCTCAACCGCGAGCACGGGCGGCGGATCGGCCGCGGTGCGGTCGTCGTGGTCCTCTCCGACGGATGGGACCGCGGGGACCCCGAGCAGCTCGCCCGCGAGATGGAGCGGCTCGGTCGCTGCGCCCACCGGCTCGTCTGGCTCAACCCGCTCAAGGCGAGCGCCGGCTACGAGCCGCTGACGCGCGGGATGGCGGCGGCGCTGCCGCACGTGGACGACTTCCTGGCCGGCAACTCGCTGGCCTCGCTCGAGGAGCTCGCCGAGCTGCTCGAGGGCGAACCCGACAAGGGGAGGTGAGAATGCACGACGTGATCGAGGACGTGGACGCCTGGGTGGGCCGCGGCGAGGACGTGGCGCTTGCGACTGTGGTGGCCGTCAAGCGCTCGGCGCCGAGGCCTCCGGGGTCGAAGATGGCGGTCAACGGTCGCGGCGAGGTCTCGGGCGCGGTCTCCGGCGGCTGCGTCGAGGGCGCCGTCGTCGAGGTCGCGGAGGAGGTGATCCGAGACGGCGAGCCGCGGCTCCTTCACTTCGGGATCGCCGACTCGGAGGCCTGGGACGTCGGGCTCCCGTGCGGCGGCGAGATCGACGTCTGGGTGGAGCGCTACGAGCCGTGAGCCTCCAGTCGCAGTTCGCCTCGATCGGCAAGGATGGCGGCCGCGCTGCGCTCGTGACCGTGGTGCGGGCGGACGACGGCGCGCCGGCAAGCCTGGGCGCCAGGCTGCTGGTGCGCGCGGACGGCGAGCGCGAGGGCTCGCTTGGCGATCAGGAGCTTGACCGGTGCGCGGTCGAGCACGCCGAGGAGCTGCTGTGGGCGCAACGCTCGGAGCTGCGCGAAGAGGGTGACGCCGGGCTGTTCGTGGACGTCGTCGCGCCGCCGCCACGACTCGTGGTCTTCGGGGCCGTGGACTTCGCCGCGGCGCTCTGCAGGATGGCGCGCGCCGCGGGCTGGCGCCCCTACCTGATCGACCCGCGCTCGCGGTTTGCCACCGTCGAGCGCTTCCCCGACGCCGAGGAGGTCGTGGTGGGCTGGCCGGAGGAGGCGTTTCAGCGGATCGGCGGCATCGATCGAGCGACCTACATCGCGGTACTTACCCACGACCCGAAGCTCGACGACGCCGCCCTGACGATCGCGCTGGCGTCCGAGGCGCCCTACATCGGCGCGATGGGGAGTCGCCGCGCGCAAACGAAGCGCCGCGAGCGGCTGCTCGCGGCCGGTGTGGCCGAGGAGGAGCTCGAGCGCGTGGCGGCGCCGATCGGGCTCGACCTCGGCGGGCTCACGGCCGAGGAGACCGCGCTGTCGATCATGTCCGAGGTCGTCGCGGTGAGAAACGATCGCGAGGGCGGGCGGCTGTCGCGGTCGAGCGGGCGCATCCACGAGGTCGGCGCTTGATCGGCGGCCTCGTCCTGGCCGCCGGGGCCGGCACCCGCTTCGGCGGCGCAAAGCAGCTCGCCGAGCTGGACGGCCGGCCGATGCTCGAGCACGCCGTCGGGGCAATGGTCGCGGCGCCGCTCGGCCGGGTGTTCGTGGTGCTGGGCGCTCGCGCGGCCGAGGTTCGGCGCGGCGTCGATCTCCGCGGAGCCGGGGTGGTGGTCTGCGACGCTTGGGCCGAGGGCCAGTCGGCCTCGCTGCGGGCGGGGATCGCGGCGCTGGCGGCGTGCGACGCGGTCGTGGTCGCGCTCGGCGATCAGCCGTTTCTCTCGCCGGTGGCCGTCGAGCGCGTACTGCACGCCCGCACGTCCGGCGCGGACGCGGTGAGGGCCACGTACGGCGGCCTGGCTGGCCATCCGGTGCTGCTCGAGCAGTCGCTGTTCGGGCGCGTCGCCTCGCTGCGCGGCGACGCGGGTGCGCGCGCGCTGCTCGACGACGTCCGCGTGCGGGAGGTGGCCTGCGACGGGCTCGGCCGCCCGGACGACATCGACACGCCCGACCAGCTGGGACCCGCTTCCGGCACGACGAAGGAGGCGATCACGACATGAAGCTCGAGCAGGCGTTCGAGGTAAAGGCTCCGATCGAGCAGGTATGGGAGGCGCTGATCGACGTCGAGCGGGTGGCGCCATGCCTGCCTGGCGCCGAGATCACGGCCGCCGCCGACGACGGCACCTACTCCGGCAACTTCCAGGTCAAGCTCGGCCCGACGACCGCGGCCTACAGCGGCAAGCTTTCGATGGAGTCGCTGGACGAGTCCGCTCGCCGGGCGACGATGAAGGCGAGCGGGCGCGACAAGCGCGGGCAGGGCTCGGCGAACGCGACGATCGTGAGCACGATGACCGAGACCGCCGGGGGGACGCGCGTGGAGGTAGAGACCGACTTCACGATCACCGGACGCCTGGCGCGCTTCGGGCGCGGCGGCATGATGCAGGACATCTCGAACCGGCTGCTGCGCGACTTTGCCAACTGCCTGCGCGAGGATCTCGAGGCGGGCGCCGCCGGGGCCGCCGCGCCGGCGCCGCCCGCTTCCGGGGACTCTGCCTCCGCGCCGAGCGAGCCCGCCGTCGAGTCCGTTCCCGCGCCGACGGCGGGGCGCCCGCCCACCGCCTC
>JBPCMT010000143.1:0-12536 GCA_051001995.1 Thermoleophilaceae bacterium | reverse complement strand
CGGCGTCGGCGCCGGCGTGATCGTCGTGGCCACGCGCCGCGAGCTCCGCACGACGGTGTTCCCGCTGGCGGTGTCGAGCTCGACCTCCGCCTTCCACGTCTGCTGCCCGAGCGGGGTGCCGTCCTCGCCGACGACCATCACCTCGCAGGTGAAGCGGGCCTCCTCCTCGGTCGGCTCCTCGTCGGCCTGACCTTCGCGGCACTCGACGGTGGGGTCCTCGGGGTCCTTCTGCTGGAGCGCCGGGTTGGCCTGCACGTCGGCGCGCGCCTTATTGCGGATGAACCGCTCGGCCGCCGCCGGGTCGA
Organism: Thermoleophilaceae bacterium; assembly: GCA_051001995.1. GTDB lineage: Bacteria > Actinomycetota > Thermoleophilia > Solirubrobacterales > Thermoleophilaceae > CAWEHQ01. Next base: position 12,231 of record JBPCMT010000143.1, on the reverse strand, counting down.
AGTCGCCCTCGTCCGAAGTCGTGGCGCCGCAGCCGGCGAGCAGGACGCAGGCTGCCGTGCCGATTGCGATTGCTCCCCGGTGACCCCCCATGATCGCGCGGGGATTGTATGCCGTGGCGGCGGCGGTGGCGGGATACCCTGGCCGAGTGGCCGCGACGCGCTCCCCGCGACTGATCCCGGACAACCCGGCCGCGCTCGTCGGCTGCACGCCGCTCGTCCGCATGGGGCGCCTGGCGCCCGACTGCGCGGCGGACCTGCTCGGCAAGCTCGAGTCCAGCAACCCCGGGGGAAGCGTCAAGGACCGCATCGGCGTCGCGATGATCGAGGCCGCCGAGGCCGACGGCAAGATCGAGCCGGGCCGCACGACGATCGTCGAGGCGACCTCGGGCAACACCGGCATCGCGCTGGCATTCGTCTGCGCGGCGAAGGGGTACGAGCTCGTCCTCGCGATGCCCCAGGGCATGAGCCGCGAGCGCGAGAGCCTCCTGCGGCTCTACGGCGCGGAGGTCGAGGTCACCGAGTCGCTCGGCGGGATGGACGAGGCGGTGGAGGCTGCCTGCCGGATCGCCGCCGCCCGCGGTGGCGACGCCTTCCGCCCCGACCAGTTCTCGAACCCCGCGAACCCCGAGGTGCACCGGAGGACCACCGCCGAGGAGATCTGGCGCGACGCCGGCGGCGCGGTCGACGCGCTGATCGCCAGCGTCGGGACCGGCGGGACGATCACCGGCGCGGGCGAGCGCCTCAAGGAGCTCAACCCCGACCTGCACGTCGTGGCGGTGGAGCCCGCGGGGTCGCCCGTGATCTCGGGCGGCACCCCTGGCCCGCATCGGATTCAGGGCATCGGCGCCGGGTTCGTGCCCGACGTCCTCAACCGCGAGGTGATCGACGAGGTGATCACGGTCACCGACGAGGACGCGATCGAGACGGCGCGGCGCTGCGCTCGCCGTGAGGGGATCCTCGGCGGGATCTCCTGCGGCGCCGCCCTCTGTGCCGCGATCGAGCTGGGCCGTCGCGACGAGTGGCGCGGCAAGACCGTGGTCGTTGTGATGCCCGACTCCGGCGAGCGCTACGTCTCGACGCCGTTCTTCGCGCCCTGACGACGGCTCGCACGCCGCTGCTGTGACGCCGGAGGAGGACGAGCTCGGGCGCTACTCGAGCCAGCTCGAGCTGGAGGGCTGGACGGACGCTGTCCAGCAGCGCCTGGCGAGCGCAAGCGCGATTGTCGTCGGGGCGGGCGCGCTCGGCTCGGCGGCCGCGACCCACCTCTCAGCGGCCGGCGTGGGACGGCTCGGGATCGTCGACGGCGACGAGGTGGCGGCCCGAGATCTGCATGGAGCGTCGCTGCACTTCACGCCTGACGTCGGGCGAAGCCGGGCGGACAGCGCCGCCGCGAAGCTCGGGCTGCTCAACCCGGATGTCCAGGCCGACGCCTACCCGGTCGCAGTCGAGGGGGCCAACGCCGAGGCGATCGTCGCGGGGGCCGACGTGGTGGTCGACTGCTCGAGCTCGGCATCCACGTCTGCGCTCGCGAATCGCGCGTGCTGCGCGACGGGCGCCGCGCTGGTCACGGGTGGGACGCGCGGGCTGCGCGGGTTCGTGATGTCCACCCGCCCGGGGAGGTCCGCCTGCCGGGCCTGCGCGTTCGAAGATCGAGATGGCCCGCTCGAGGCGGCGGGCGGCGCGCTCGGAGCGGTTGCCGCTCTCGTCGGCGCGATCCAGGCGATCGAGGCGCTGAAGTTTCTCACGGGGATCGGGACGCCGCTGCTCGATCGCGTGCTGTGGCTCGACGGCGCCGATTGGTCCCACACGATGACCCCGACCTCCCGGCGCGAGGACTGCACGGCGTGCGCCGGGCTCGGCGCTCAGCCACAATCCGGATAGATGCTCGGCCTGGGGACACTCACGCGCGTCGCGCGCGAGCTGCGACAGGATCTCTCGGCGGCCCAGGACCGCGACCCCGCGGCGCGGGGCATCGGCAGGATCGAGATCCTGCTGACCTACGGCGGCGTGCAGGCGCTGCTCGCCCACCGCGTCGCACATGCGCTGCACGACGCCGGCATGCCGGTGGTGCCGCGCTTGGTGGCCAACGCGAGCCGGGTCGCGACCGGCGTCGAGATCCATCCCGCGGCGCGGATCGGCGACTCGCTGTTCATCGATCACGGCGCCGGTGTGGTGGTTGGGGAGACCGCCGAGGTGGGCAGCAACGTCACCCTCTATCAGGGCGTCACGCTCGGTGGCACCGGCTTCCAACGCGGCAAGCGCCACCCGACGGTCGAGGACGAGGTCGTGATCGGCTCCGGGGCGAAGCTTCTCGGTCCGATCCGAGTCGGCCACTGCGCCAAGGTCGGCGCGAACACCGTCGTGATCCACGACGTGCCGCCGCACGCCACCGTCGTCGGCAATCCCGGCCACCCGGTCCGAGTCGACGGCAGGCGCCCCGAGGGGCCCGACGCCGACTGGGCGCACCTGCCCGACCCGGTGGCGGACGCGATCCGCGCCCTCTCGGCGCGTGTGGCAGAGCTCGAGGACCTCCTGGCGGACGCCACGGGACGCGAGCCTCCTCGGGCCGCCGAGGTGCGCCCGCTTCGCCCGCGCGGCGCGGACCCCGCCGGCGGCTGAGCCGCCGGGTGCGTCAGTAGTAGACCGTGCGCGTCCGGTGTCGCGGCCGCGCCTTGTACCGGGGCGCCTGACCACGGTTCCAGAGCCAGCCGTCGAGGACGCGCGCGGGCACCTCGAGCCGAGCCGCGATCAGCTCGCAGGCCTGCACGGCGCACGCGCGTATCTCCGTCTCCTCCTCGCCCGGGGGGAGCGGTTCGCCCGCGTCGATCCGGTGCGCAAGCGCGGGGTCGTAGCGCAGCACGCCGTCGACGCGCAGGACGTGCGGTACGAGGTTGTCGGCGAAGATCGTCAGCCGGCCGAGATCCTGGAAGTCGGCCACGCCGCCGAGCGCCATGTCGCTTGCGGCGATCTGGGCACGCTTGTAGAAGCCGCGGTCGTCGAAGAAGCGCATCCCGCGGGCTAGCGCCTCGGCGAACCGCTCCGCCGACCCCCCGGCCGCGGTCACGACCTCCAGCGGCTCGCGCTCGCCCAGGAAGCGGCCGAGGTCGCGCAGCGCCTCCGCGTAGAGGCGCATGAGCGGGTGGCGTTCGTCCTGCCCGAACGTCCGCGCCACCGTGGGCCGGTCGAGCGCGCGCAGCTCGGCCGCCGACCACGCGCCGCCCGCTCGAAAGCGATCGCTGAGCGCCGCGGCGATCGTGAGGTACCCCGAGGACCCCGGTCGCTTGCGAAGCGTGGGGAACCAGCCCGAGCCGAAGTTGACCGCGTCCAGCGTCAGGAGGTAGGCGGCGACGCCCGCCTTCGGGCCCTCGAGGTGGTGGCGCTGGGGGTCGAGCGCCGGCTCGGGACCGGGTTCGATCGAGCCGATGCGGTCGGCCTCGATGCGGACGTATCGAGCCGAGGCGGCGACGTCGGCGCAGGCTGCCCGGACCTCGTCGCAGAGCCGCACCGCCGCACCGTACGGCACCCGTGAGGCGGCCGAGCGCCGCTCTATCCTCGGCCCGGTGAGCGCCACACTCACCCCGGACTCGCTGCTGGACGGCCTGAACGAGCCCCAGCGCGAGGCCGTCCTCGCCGGCGACGGGCCGCTCCTGATCCTGGCCGGGGCCGGGTCGGGCAAGACGGCGGTGCTCACGCGGCGGATCGCCCACCTCGTGCAGTCGGGCCGCGCGAGGCCCGGCGAGGTCCTGGCGATCACCTTCACCAACAAGGCCGCGGGCGAGATGCGCGAGCGCGTGGAGCGCCTCGTGGGCCGGCGCGCAAAGGCGATGTGGGTGATGACGTTCCACTCGGCGTGCGCGCGCATGCTGCGCGCCGGCGCCGACCGGCTCGGCTACACGCGCGGCTTCACGATCTACGACGAGCAGGACTCGCTGCGGCTCGTAAGGCGCTGCCTCGACGAGCTCGACATCGACCCGAAGCGCTTCACGCCGCGCGCAATTCGCCGGCAGATCTCGGACTCGAAGAACACGCTGCTCGACGCCGCCGCCTACCGCGAGCGGATCTCGTCGTTCTTCGAGCAGACGGCCGCCGGCGTCTACGAGCTCTACGAGCAGCGCATCCACGCGATGAACGCGATGGACTTCGATGACCTGCTGTTTCGCTGCGTGAACCTGCTCGAGCTCTTCCCCGAGGTCCGCGAGCGCTACCAGCACGGCTTCGCCCACGTTCTCGTGGACGAGTACCAGGACACCAACCGGGCGCAGTACCGCTGGCTCCAGATCCTGGCCGAGGAGCATCGCAATCTCGCGGTGGTCGGTGACGACGACCAGGCGATCTATGCGTTTCGCGGCGCCGACATTCGCAACATCCTCGAGTTCGAGGAAGACTTCGGCGACGCGCAGGTGGTCAAGCTCGAGCAGAACTACCGCTCGACGCAGACGATCCTGTCGGCGGCCAACGCCGTGGTGGCGAACAACCGCGGCCGCAAGGTCAAGGCGCTGTGGACTGACGGCGGCGCCGGCGACCTCGTCCACGTCGCCGAGCTCGAGGACGAGCACGCCGAGGCCCGCTTCGTGGCCGGCGAGATCGAGGGCCTCGTGGACGAGGGCCATTCGCGCGACGAGGTGGCGGTCTTCTACCGGACCAACGCCCAGAGCCGCGTGCTCGAGGACACGCTGGTTCGCTATGGCGTCGGCTATCGCGTCATCGGCGGCACGAAGTTCTACGAGCGCGCCGAGATCAAGGACGCGCTCGCCTATCTGACGCTGATCGCGAACCCCCAGGACGCCGTCTCGTTCCAGCGGGTGGTGAACGCTCCTCGGCGCGGCATCGGGCAGACCACCCAGGCGCGGATCGTGTCGCACGCGAATACGGTCGGCGCGCCGGTGTGGGAGGTGGCCGCGCGGCCCGAGAGCGTCCCCGCGCTGGGCTCCGCCGCGGTGAAGGCCGTCGGGCGCTTCATGTCCACGATGGAGCGCCTGCGCGAGCGTGCCGAGCAGCCGTCGGTCGGCGACCTCCTGCACGAGCTGCTCGGTGAGACCGGCTACACCGACGCGCTCGAGGCCGAGCGCACGATCGAGGCTCAGGGCCGGCTCGAGAACCTCGAGGAGCTCGTCGGGGTCGCGCGCGAGTACGACGCGTCAGGCGGGACCGACGAGGAGGGCCCCTCGCTCGAGGAGTTCCTCCAGCAGGTCGCGCTCTTCACCGACCAGGACGAGCTCCGTGACGACGACGGCGTTCTCACGCTGATGACGCTTCACAACGCGAAGGGGCTCGAGTACCCGGTCGTGTTCATGATCGGGTGCGAGGAGGGCGTCTTCCCGCACATGCGCGCGATCGAGGCGGGCGACCTCGAGGAGGAGCGCCGCCTCTGCTACGTCGGCATGACACGAGCGATGCGCGAGCTCCACCTGACACACGCGCGCGTGCGCAGCCTCTACGGGTCGCGCGACTGGAACGTGCCGAGCCGCTTCCTCTCGGAGATCCCGGCGGAGCTCACCGATCGCGAGCCGGAGCCGGCGGCGGACTCGTGGGACCGGGGTGGAGCGGCGCCGGGCCCGGGGACGGGAGGCGTCTCGTTCGCGCTCGGCGACGACGTCGTGCACGCCACGCTCGGCGAGGGCGTGGTCACCGCGCTCGAGCGTGGGGGAGTCGTCGTCGTGCGCTTCGCCGGCGACGGGTCGGAGCGCAAGCTGATGGTCGACTACGCGCCCTTGAAGAAGCGCTCGTGAGCGCCATCCGAGCGTCGGTGATCGACGGCAAGGCCGTGGCCGGCGGCGTCCGCGAGCGGGTGCGGTCGGAGGTCGCGGAGCTCGTTTCCGCGACCGGCATGCAGCCGGGCCTCGCCACCGTGCTGGTGGGCGACGATCCGGCATCGCACATCTACGTGCGGCGCAAGCGCGAGGCCTGCGCCGAGGCGGGGATCGCCTCCTTCCACCGCGAGCTCGACGGCGCGACAGCGCAGGACGAGCTGGCGCAGCTGCTGGTGCGCCTGAACGGCGACCCGAAGGTCCACGGGGTCCTGCTCCAGCTCCCGGTCCCCGAGCAGATCGACGCCGACGCGATGACCGCCTTGATCGACCCGGCGAAGGACGTCGACGGGCTCACCCCGGTCAACGCCGGCCGGCTGATGAAGGGCCAGCCCGGCCTCGTGCCGTGCACACCGGCGGGGGTGATCGAGCTCCTGCGCGCGGCCGGAACCGAGCTGCGCGGCGCGGAGGCGGTCGTGGTCGGGCGCTCGGACCTCGTCGGCAGGCCGCTCGCGGCCCTGCTTGTCGGCGAGGATGCCACCGTCACCACCTGTCACTCGCGCACACGCGACCTCGTAGCGGTCTGCCGCCGCGCCGACGTGCTCGTCGCCGCCGCCGGCCGCCCGGGCCTGATCGACGGCGACATGGTGCGCGAGGGCGCCACGGTGATCGACGTCGGCACCAACCGCACCGACGCCGGGCTCGTGGGCGACGTGGACTTCGAGTCGGTCGCGGCGCGGGCGCGGGCGATCACGCCGGTGCCCGGCGGCGTCGGGCCGATGACGATCGCGATGCTGCTGCGCAACACGCTGCTCGCGGCGCGCGGGCTCGCCGGCTGACGTCCGGCGGCGCGCGTCAACCCTCCCCGTTAGCCGCATCGAAGTCATCCCAGGCGGCCGTGGCGTCCTGACCTGCTTCGAGAAGTGGTCGATCAAGACCGCGGTCTCAACCAGCCATTTCGCCGAAGCGATGTGGTGCCTGTCGCCGTCGAAGTCTGCCTGTGCGGCGGATCGTCTCTCCGAGAAATGGTCAGAAAGGATGCTCACCCGTTCTGACCATCTCGCGGAAAGGTGATCGTGCACGCCGCGCGCGTGGCGGAGGCGATCCGCGCCCTCGCGTCGGCGCGCTCGCGGAGGTGGTAGTCGCGCCGCGACCGGCTCACGCCACGCGCCGCCGCCGCTACGCTGCGCCGGATGCGTCTGAAGCCTCCCCGACTCGGCGAGATCGTCGCCGGCGCCGCCGGCGCGGTGCTCCTCGTCACCCTGTTTCTGCCCTGGTTTCGGGCGACGAGCGGTCGCAACGTGGACGAGATCGCGTTCGAGGCGTTCGCGGTGCTCGACCTCCTGCTCGTGACCCTCGCGCTCGCGGGTATCGGCCTTCTCATCGCACAGATGGCCGCGCACGCGCCGGCGATCCCGGTCGGGTGGGCGACGCTCACGGTCCTGCTCGGAATCCCGGTCACGATCTGGGTGCTGGTCAGCGTCCTCAGTCCTCCGGGTCAGAGCTTCGAGCCGCTGTTTGCGCTGCTCGGGCTGGCGGCGACGGCCGGCGTCACCATCGGCGCCCTGCTGAGCATGCGCGACGAGGGCTTCGGCGTTCGTCCGAAGCCCGGCATCGAGGCAACGCTGTCTCGGACCTCCGAGCGCAGTGGGCCCGAGCCTCTACCGGTCCCGGACGGTCCGGGCCCGGGCCCACAGGCGCGGGAGCGCTCGTGACCTTCCTTCGCCTGAGCCGCGGGCACGTGATCGCGGCGGTGGCCGCGCTCGTCCTGCTGGCCGTGATGGCCATGGACTGGTACACGACGGAGGAGGGCGAGGACGCCCGCCGCACCGAGCAGATCACCGGCGACCCCGCCTCCGGCCCTCAGGGCGACATCGACCGCGAGGTGCTCGAGAGCAGCAGCACGCTGGCCGAGCTCAACGAGGACAACGCCTGGGAGGCGAGCGAGGCGGCGGATCGGATCGTGCTCCTGATGCTCCTGGCGACGATTGCCCTGGCCATCGCGGCCGCGGCGCTGCGGGCGGCCGACCGGCGGACTCCGGGCCCGCTCGCGGCCAGCACGCTTGCGGCCGGCGTCGCCGCGGTGACCGCGCTGGCGGTCGCCATCAGGATCATCGATGTGGGCGGGTCTGAGGTGGGCGGCGAGGTCGAGGTCGGGGCGCCATTCGCGCTCCTGGCGCTGGGCATCCTCGCGTTCGGAGCAGCTCGTGCCGCGCGCACCGAGCGCGCCGAACGCGAGTCAGCGCGCACACAGCTCGCGTGATCGAGCGCGACGAGGTCCTCCACGTGGCCCGGCTCGCCCGCCTGCGGCTGAGCGGCGAGGAGATCGACCGGATGGCGCGCGAGCTGTCGTCGGTGCTCGACCACATCGAGAAGATCGGCGAGCTCGATCTGGCCGATGTGGAGCCGACCTCGCACGCCGTGCCGCTGGAGAACGTCCTGCGCTCCGACGAGCCGCGGCCGAGCCTCTCGCGCGAGCGGGCGCTCGCAGGGGCGCCGGATCCGCTCGAGGGCGGCTTCGGCGTACCCAGCCCGGGCGCGTAGGTGGCGACCCCGTCGAACGAGGTGGTGGGCCTGACCGGCGCCCGGGCGGCGGAGGAGATCCGCGCCGGAGAGCTGTCGGCGTCCGAGCTCTTCGACGTCTACCGCCGCCGCGCCGAGGCCGACGATCTCGGCGCGTTCCTCAGCGTGGCCGAACGCGGACCCGGGTCCACCGACTCCGACGCGCCGCTCGCGGGCGTCCCGCTCGCGATCAAGGACATCTTCTGCGTCGAGGGTGTCCCGAGCACCGCCGCCTCGAGGATCCTCGAGGGCTACCGCCCGCCGTACACGGCCACGGTCGTCGAGCGGCTGGTCGCCGCGGGGGCGCCGATGCTCGGCAAGACCAACATGGACGAGTTCGCGATGGGATCCTCGAACGAGAACTCGCCCTACGGCGCCGTCCGCAACCCGTGGGACCGCGAGCGCGTGCCGGGAGGGTCCTCGGGCGGCTCCGCCGCGGCGGTGGCGGCGGGGCTCGCGCCGTGGTCGATCGGCACCGACACCGGCGGCTCTGTTCGCCAGCCGGCCGCCCTCTGCGGCCTCGTCGGACTCAAGCCGACCTACGGCTCGGTGTCGCGTTACGGAATGATCGCGTTCGCCTCCTCGTTCGACCAGGCGGGCCCGATCACCCGCGACGTCACCGACGCCGCGCTGCTCTACCGCCACATGGTCGGCCGGGACCCGTGCGACTCGACCTCGCTCGATCATCCCGAGGCGATCGCGCTGCCGGGCCGCGAGCGGCTCGATGGCGTGCGCTTCGGCGTGCCGCCGCAGCTCGCGTCGGAGAGCGAGGGCATCGAGCCGGGCGTGCTCAAGGTGCTCGAGCGCGCGATCGAGCGGATCGAGGACCTGGGTGGCTCCGTGGAGGAGGTGTCGCTCCCTCACGCCGAGCACGGGCTCGCCGCCTACTACGTGCTGGCGCCGGCGGAGGCCAGCGCCAACCTCGCCCGCTACGACGGCGTTCGCTACGGCCAGCGCGACGGCGACGGCGACCTCGCCTCGCTATACGAGCGGACGCGCGAGAGCGGGTTCGGGGACGAGGTCAAGCGCCGGATCATGCTCGGCACCTACGCGCTCTCCTCCGGCTACTACGACGCCTACTACGGGCGGGCGCAGCGGGTCAGGACGAAGATCGCCGAGGACTTCGCGGCGGCCTTTGAGCGCGTGGACCTGATCGTCACGCCGACCTCCCCGAGCGTCGCGTTCCGGCTCGGGGAGCGCACGGGCGACCCGCTCGCGATGTACATGTCCGACTACTGCACGGTGCCGATGTCGCTGGCCGGCATCCCCGCGATCTCGATCCCCGCCGGCCTGTCGGGCGGCCTTCCCGTTGGCCTCCAGCTGGCCGGGCCGGCCTTCAGCGAGAACCGCCTGCTCGAGGCCGCCCGCGCGATCGAGCTGGCGATCGGCTTCGAGGGCGTACCGGTGATCGCGGACGGGCGCCACGCAGGGGAGGGACCCGGTGCCTGAGCCGGCCGCCGAGCGCCGCTACGAGCCGGTGATCGGGCTCGAGATCCACGTCCAGCTCTCGACGCGGACGAAGATGTTCTGCGGCTGCGCGCTGTCGTTCGGCGAGGAGCCCAACAGCCGGACCTGCCCGGTGTGCCTCGGCCACCCCGGCGTGCTCCCGGTCCTCAACGCGGAGGCCGTGCACTACGGCCTGATGATCGGGCTGGCGCTCGATTGCCGGATCGCGCCCCGCTCGCTCTTTCACCGCAAGAGCTACTTCTATCCCGACCAGGCCAAGAACTACCAGATCTCCCAGTACGACGTTCCGCTGGCCCGCGACGGCCGTCTCGGCGACGTGCGCGTCCACCGCGCCCACCTCGAGGAGGACGCGGCGAAGCTCGTGCACGCCGGGGCGTCGGGAAGGATCCACAGCGCGTCGGGCTCCGCGGTGGACTTCAACCGCGGCGGCACGCCGCTGGTCGAGGTCGTCACCGAGCCGGACCTGCGCTCGGCCGCCGAGGCAGCCGAGTGGCTGCGCCTGCTGCGCGCGACGCTGAAGCGGCTCGGGGTCTCCGACGTGAACATGGAGGAGGGTTCGCTGCGCTGCGACGCGAACGTGTCGATCAGGCCGGTCGGCCAGGCGACGCTCGGGGTCAAGGCCGAGCTCAAGAACATGAACTCCTTCCGGTTCCTCCAGCGCGGCATCGAGGCCGAGGTGGCCCGCCAGGAGGAGGTCGTGCGCGCAGGCGGCGAGGTGACCCCGGACACGCTCCACTTCGACCCGCGCACGGGGGCGCTCACGTCGCTGCGCTCGAAGGAGGAGGCACACGACTACCGCTACTTCCCGGAGCCCGACCTCGTCCCGCTCGCCCCCACCGAGCCGATGCTAGAGCGCGCCCGCGCCGCGCTGCCAGAGCTTCCCGCCGAGCGCGCGGAGCGGCTCGAGCGAGAGCTCGAGCTGTCGGCCGACACCGCGCGGCTGCTTGCCTACCGCGGCGAGCTCGGCGACTTCTTCGAGGCGGCGCTCGCGGCGAACGGCGGCGCCGCCGGCGATGGCGCCGCGGCCGCGGACGCGCAGACGCTCGCCAGCTGGGTGACCGTCGAGCTTGTGCCTCGACTCGGCGACCGCGAGCCGGCCGATTCGCCGGTCACGCCGGCCGCGCTCGCGAGGCTTGCCGGCATGGTCTCGTCGCGGGCCGTCTCGCAGTCGGCCGCCAAGCAGGTGCTCGACGCGATGGCCGAGCACGGCGGCGACCCGGAGCAGCTGGTCGCCGAGCGGGGACTGGCGCTCGCGGACGCCGACGAGCTCGGCGAGATCGTGGACCGGGCCGTGGCCTCGAACCGAGACGCGGTGGAGCAGGTCCGCGGCGGCAACGGCAAGGCGATCGGCGCGATCGTCGGCGCGGTCATGCGCGAGACGAAGGGGCGCGCCGACGGCGGGGAGGTCCAGCGCATGATCCGCGAGCGGATCGGCTCCTGAACGCGACTGGCGCGCGTATCATCGGGGCAAGCTTTTCCAAGGAGGCTCACAATGGCGCGACTGATCCGGATGGACTCGACAGGGCACTCCACGCTGGCCGAGTGGACGGTGGAGGACGAGGTGGCTTTCCAGCGCGCGGCCGAAGCGTTTCGCACTGAGACGGGCGCCGGCTACATCGGGATGGTCGACGAGGGGCCGGGCCGCGCGACGCACGTTCGCGAGCTGCCGCGCGAGGCCGACCTCGTCCTGATGCGCCGCCCGATCGCCGGCGGATAGGTGCCGGCTCCCGCGACGACCGCGCCGGCGGCCGCCCCGGGGCTGCCCGAGCTTGCGACGGTGCCATGGCGCCGCCGCGCGAGCGCCGGGGCGCTGCACGGGATCGGCCGGCTGTGGACGGCCTGGACGGTCGCCCTCACGGTCCCGTTCGCCGCCGTCGCCGCGTTCCTGATCTACCTCGAGCCGCTGACCGCGCCCGTCGCCGCGGCGAGCATCGCCCACGCCTGGATCATCCCCGAGCTCTACGCCTTCCGCGGCGCGAACGTGGCGCGACCGAAGGGGGCGCGTCATCCGCGCTCAGAGCCGGTGGCGCTCGGGCTTCTCGGTGACCTGCTCGCCCACCGCGAGCGCGACCTCCAGGGGGCGACCGGGCTCGCGCTCGAGCGCGGGCGGCTCGGGGCGTGGCTCGTGGGGGAGGGGGGAGCGGTGCTGCTCGCGCCGGGCGGCCGCCGCGTGCACTGCTTCTGCGTAACCGCGACCGACTCCGAGCTGCCGCCCTCTGACCGCATTGCCCACCTATTGCTGGCCCTGAGGGCGGACGAGGAGGGCTTCGCGACCGTCGCCAACCACGCCTTCTCCGGCGCGCCGTGGAGGCTGCGCCGCCGGCTCGGGCGCGAGGTGAGGCCGGCGCTGGACGCGGCGCGGGCCGCCGCCCGCGAGGTTCCGGAGGGGCGCGCATGAGCGCCGGCTCGTCGCGACTTCTGGCGGGCGCGCTCGCCACGGCGGTCGCAGCCGCCG
>JBPCMT010000142.1:0-3235 GCA_051001995.1 Thermoleophilaceae bacterium | reverse complement strand
GGAGATCAGGGCGCGCGCGATCGTGATGACGCCGCCGCGCCGCCGCGCCGGCTCGCCGCTGCTCGGCCGCACGCTCGAGGCGGTGCTCGAGGAGCGCCCGTGCCGCGTGATCATCGAGCACGCGGGTACGGCGACCGGCGACCTCGCGCCCGTCTGACGCAGCGTCGAATAGAGCGCGATCTTCACGTCCGCGCGTCTAGGATCCCGCCCGTGGAGCGGGCCTACCGCCAGTCGACGCGCGTACTGGGGGCTCTCTTGATCGTGGTCGGCATCGTCGCCGTGGTCGTCACGATCGCCCGCGGCGGGGGGCCGCTCGCGCTGGGCGTGATCCTGGGCGCGACGCTCGCGGCCATCGGCGCCGGCCGCCTGGCGCTCACCTGGCGCCCGACCGAACGCCCACCGGCTTGAAGCTCTCAGGTGGGGACCGCTTCGGCCACCGGCTCGGTGACGTTCGCGCCGGCCGCCTCGGCGAGCGGCTCGCCGGCGGGCTGGGCGCTCCTGGGCTGATCGCGATCGGCCTGACGGCTGTCGCGGCCTCGCTCTATCTCACGCTCGGCGTCGTGGCGGGCGAGGCGCTGGCCCTCACGCCGGTGGTGCTGCTCGTCTCCGGCGCATTCTTCCTGTTCGCCGTCATGACCTACCTCGAGGGCGACTCGCTCCACCCCGAGCGCGGCGGCGCCTCGACGTTCACCCGCTACGCGATCGACGAGTTCTGGAGCTTCGTGGCGGGCTGGGCGATCCTGCTCGACTACGTGATCGTCACCGCGATGGCGGCGCTCGCAGTGTCGCATTACCTCGCGGCGTTTTGGGACGGAGCCGACGCGCGCGGGCTCGAGCTGGCGATCGCGGCCGCCACGATCGGGGCGGCGGCGTTCGTGAACGTGCGCGGCGTCGCGGCGAACGGGCTGCGGCGCGCCCTGCGCGTGGGCCTTCTCAACCTGGCGCTGTCGGCAGTGCTCGTGGTCGTCGGCCTCGTGACGCTGCTCGACGTCGGAGCGCTCGTGGACTCGATCGAGCTCGGCACCGCGCCGACCTTCGACGGGCTCCTGTTCGCGGTCGTGGTTGCCGCGGCGGCCGGTACGGGAATCGAGGCCGCCTCCGGGCTTGCCGGGGAGGTTCGCGTGGGACGCGAGGCGCTGCACCGCGTCGCAGCGCTCTCGAGCTTCACGGTGCTCGCGCTGCTCGTCGGACTCTCGCTCGTCGCGATCGTGGCCGTCCCGGTCGTGGGGGGGTCGACCGAGCTCGGCGGTCGATTCCTCGAGGCGCCGGTGCTGGGGGTGGCCATGGCGCTCGAGCCCGCCTGGGTCGCGGATGTGTTCCGCTACGGCGTCGGCGCGCTCGGCGCCACGATCCTCGTCCTGGCGGCCGGCGGCAACATGCTCGGTCTCTCGCGGCTCTCCTACTCGCTCGCCACCAACCGCCAGATCCCGAGCGCGGTGGGGAAGCTGCACCCCGAGCGCTCCACGCCCTACGTGGCGGTCGCGATCGCCTCGGCGCTCGCCTTCCTGCTCGCGGCCACCTCCGACATCGAGTTCCTGGCGGGCGTATTCGCGTTCGGCGCGATGCTGGCGTTCACGCTCGCACACACGTCGGTGATCGTGCTCCGCTTCAAGGAGCCAGAGCGGTCGCGGCCGTTTCGGGTGCCGCTATCGGTGCCGTTTCGCCACGGCTCGATCCCGCTGCCCGCCCTGCTCGGCGCCGTCGGGAGCGCGGTCGCGTGGGTGAGCGTCATCGTGCTCCACGAGGGAGGACGGGTGGTGGGTGGCGCCTGGATGATCGCGGGGGTCGTCCTCTACGTGGCGCACCGCCGCATACAGGGGCGCCCCCTGCGCCAGCGCTTCACGATCCCGGCCGAGGCGCTTCGGGAGGCGCCGCCGCTCGAGTACGGCAGCATCCTCGTCCCGGTCTTCGGCCGACCGCTCGACGACGACATCGTCGGCACGGCGGGCCGGCTCGCCGCCGAGGAGGCGGACGGCGAGGGGGGCGCCGTGATCGAGGCGATCTACGTGCTCGAGATGCCGATGTCGCTGCCGATCGATGGGCGCGTGCCGGGTGAGCGGGTGGAGGCCGCGCGGGAGGCGCTCGCGCGGGCGAAGGAGGTGGGGGAGGAGTACGAGGGCGTGCAGGTCGCGACCGCCACGACGCGCGGGCGATCGATCGGCCAGACGATCGTGGAGGAGGCCCGGCGCCGGGGAGTCGAGGCGATCGTGCTCGCCGCCGAGGAGCCGACGCGCACGCGCGGCGGTGCCCTGCTCGGCGGGCGGAGCGCCCCACTAAATCGGGTCACCGGGGACATCACCCGGTACGTGATGGAGAAGGCGCCCTGCCGCGTCGTCCTGACGGCCCCGCCCGCCGGCGAGGAGGAGGGGACGCGGGAAGGCGTGGCGCCCTAGCGGCGACGCGTGATCCCGACCCGCGCGACGGTAGAGTGGAGACGTGTTCGTCTTGATCGTTGGCGCGGGGCGCGTGGGCTCGGCGATCGCCAAGACCATGCTCGCCGATGGCCACGAGGTGTCGGTGCTCGACGAAGACCCCGAGGCGATCGCGCTGCTCGAGCGGGGGCAGGATCGCGGCTGGGAGGATCTCGGCGGGTCGTTCACGGTCGGCACCGCGCTTGAGATCGATGCGCTGCTCGAGGCGGGCATCGGGCGGGCGGACGCGTTCGTCGCCTCGACCGATGGCGACAACACGAACCTTGTGATCGCGCAGATCGCCCAGCGCCGCTTTGAGGTGGGGCGGGTGGTGGTCCGGGTGCTCGACCCCTTCCGCGCGAAGTGGTACCGCCAGCAGGGGCTGGTCACGGTCTGCCCCACGCAGGTCGCCGTCGAGATGCTCGAGGAGGCCGTCCGCGAGGAGGTCGTTTAGCGATGTACGTCCTGATCGTGGGGGCCGGGAAGGTCGGTTGGAACCTCGCCCGCGAGCTGATCGAGAAGGGACATGAGGTGACGACGATCGAGTCCGATCAGCACCGCTACGCCACCGTCGAGGAGGAGCTCGAGCACGCCGTGACCTACGGCGACGGGTCCGAGCTGTGGGTGCTCGAGCGCGCGGGAATCGAGCGCGCGGACATGGCGATCGCCGTCACGGGCGACGACGAGGACAACATCCTGATCTGCCAGGTGGCGCGCGAGAAGTACGGCGTGGAGCGCGTGATCGCGCGCTGCAACAATCCACGCAACCTCCAGCACTTCGAACTGCTCGGCGTCAAGCCCGCGGTTTCGGCCACCGACCTGAT
>JBPCMT010000141.1:0-3075 GCA_051001995.1 Thermoleophilaceae bacterium | reverse complement strand
CTTGCAGCGCATACCTCGTATTCGCTTTCCTCGGGCCCGTGCTCTTTCGGATCGTCGCAGCCCCGCCCCGCCCCGACGAAGTCGGCCCCCGCGCGCACCGCCAGCGACGCCTGCTTGAGGTCGTCGTAGACGAGGTCCTCGGTGCCCGCGACCACTACGACCTCCGCCCGCGACGCCAGCTCGGTGTCGTTCAAAAGCTGGAGTCCGGCGTCGCCGACGTGCTTTCGCATCGCCTCCGTGCCGATCACGAAGGCGGTCCGGCCGGGTCGTGTCTCGGCCAGGAGGTGCTGGGTGGCGGCCCCGACCGTCACGACGTCGGTCAGCGAGGCCCTGATGCCCATCCGCCACAGCCTGCGCACGTAGTCCTCGCCCGAGTGGCGGGGATCATTGGTGACGAACGACACCCCCTTACCGGCGGCGCGTAGCTCGTCGATCGCCTCCACGGCGCCGGGAGTCGGCTCGACGCCGACGTAGACGCAGCCGTCGAGGTCCAGGATGAGGTTGTCGTAGCCGGCCAGGCGGGGGGAGAGGGCCACGACGAGCCATCGTACGCGCGCGCCGCCCGACCGCCTCGTGGCGCGGCTAACCTCGGTACATGGTCTTCGACGTATCCGAGCAGGGGTTCCAGAGCCGGGTCCTGGAGCGATCGCACCAGGTCCCGGTGATCGTCGACTTCTGGGCGACCTGGTGCGGGCCCTGCCGCGCGCTGACTCCGGCCCTCGAGAAGGCCGCCGAGACGCGTGACGGGAAGGTGGACCTGGCGAAGGTCGACGTCGACCAAAATCAGGCACTCGCGGCCTCGTTCGGCATCCAGAGCATTCCCGCCGTGAAGGCGTTTCGCGACGGACGCGTGGCCGACGAGTTCACCGGTGCCCTTCCGCCGGCCGAGGTGGAGGCGTTCTTCGACCGCTTCGTCCCGTCCGAGGCGGACGGGCTCGCGCAGGCCGGCGACGAGGCGTCGCTACGGCGGGCTCTCGAGGTCGATCCCCGTCACACCGACGCGGGCCGCGCGCTCGGGCGGATGCTGGTGCGCCGCGGAGACCTGAGCGCGGCGCAGGCCGTGCTCGCCCCGTTCGAGCACGACTACGTGGCCGCGGGGCTCGAGGCGCGGGCGCAACTCGCCTCCGCCAACGGCGGCCCCGAGGAGGACGCGGGCACTCAGGGCGATGTGTTGCGACGCGCGTTCGCGGCCTGGGACGCGGCTGACGAGGCCGCCGCGCTCGAGGCGCTCCAGGAGGCGATCGCCGGGTCGTCGCCGGCCGACCGCGACCTCCTGCGCCGAGTGATGGTCGCGATCTTCACGGAGCTCGGGCCCGACCATCAGCTGGCGCGCGAGCACCGCCGCCGGCTCGCGGCCGCGCTGAGCTAGCTCGGTCCCGCGCGGGCAGCCTGGGCGCGGCTCTGCCGCCTGCGCCCGATGAGGGTCAGTGCCCCGAGGACCAGGATCACGATCAGCATGCCGAGCAGTACGCCGCCGATGAGGCCGATACCGCCCAGCGGCAGGAAGATCAGCTCGGCCAGTCCGTAGCCCACCGATACGAGTAGCACGAGCAGGAGCAGCAGCAGGATGATGCCGCGCACGCGCGGCACGAGGCCGGCGCCGGCCGGCGGGATCAGCAGGCCGGTGACCCGCAGCAGGAAGAGCTGTCGCGCGGAAGGTGGCTCCTGGCCGAGCTTCTGGACCGCCTCCTTGAGCTCGTCCGGTCTACGCTCGGCGAGCGCGAGCGAGGCCCTCATCATCTGGCGCAGAGCGGGCCGCTCGCGCGGGTGGCTACCCGCCAGCGCCTCGTTGAAGAACTTGCGCGCGGCCCTCGGGTCGTAGCGCTCGGCCGCGCGGGCGCCGAGCAGCGCGCGGGCGGCGGCGCGGTGCTTGGTCTCGGAGAGAAGCTGCTCGTCGGAGCGCCTCTCGAGCTGCTGCATCGCGCCCAGGCTGCCCATCTGCTGGACCATCTTGGTCTGGCGCTGCTTGGCCACCGATCGAGTCTCGCAGAGGAGTGCCGGAGCTACGCGCCAGGCGGGCGCTCGGCTGTGTCCTCGTCCTCGGGCGATGGCCCGACGGGCCGCGGCTCCGGGAAGGGCGCCGCGTCAGGCGACGGCTCGGTGGATGCCTCCGCGCCAGGCGCCGGCTCCATGGGCGGATCCGCGTCAGGCGACGGCTCGAGGGAGTGCTCCGCATCGCGGTCCGGCCGCTCGGCGGGGCCCATTTCGCCGACGACGTCGTCCCGCGCGAGCGACTGCGTCTGCTCGACCTCGCTCGGCATGGAGCCGGGCGCCCCCGCCTCGTCCTCGCCGCGTCCGCCCGGCGGAGGAATCCGATCGATCGCGTCGTCGGCGAGCCCGAGCACGTCGTCGGCGAGCTGGCGGATGTCGTCGATCAGCCGCTGGCGCTCCTGCCAGATCGACTGAACATCGGCCTCGAGCCGGCGAACGTGGTCCTCGGCTTCACGACGGGTCAGGTCCGCCTCACGCTCGGCGCTGTCGAGCCGCCCCTCCGCCTGGGAGCGCGAACGCGAGGCGATCTCCTCGGCCGCCTCGTGCGCGCGCTTTAGGATCGAGCTCGTCTGCTCGCCGACGTCGTCAAGTGCCCGCTCGACGACCGTCTCAGGTAGCTGCGTGGCCTCGAGCTCGGCGACGAGCTGCGCAACCTCGCCCACGTAGGCGTCCACCGCGGCGCGGTCATAGCCGCGCAGCGCCACCGGAAAGTCGGTCCGGCGCACGCGGTCGACAGCCCCGACGGCGCTGCGTGAGCGGCGAGTGCCCGGGCGGGAGGCGGCCGACGATGGGCGGGCGGGCGGCTGCGGCGGCAGCCGGCGCGACGGCGCGGAAGCGGGCGTATTCGGTGCGTCCGCGGGGCGGGAGGGAGGGCCCGGCCCGGCGGGGTCGTCCGGCTGCGCCTGACGCCGCGATGGGTCCATCGGCCGCACCGGGCCCACGCCTTCGGACTCACCGTCGCTGAGCCGCTGCTCGGGCGCGGTGAAGTGGGGTTCGTCAATCCGTTCGTCGTGGGTCATGCCCTCAGTATGTACGAGCGCAACCGCCAGCGGAGTTCTCCGAGGCCCGTGCGCCGTGGAGGAC
>JBPCMT010000140.1:0-11733 GCA_051001995.1 Thermoleophilaceae bacterium | reverse complement strand
GCCCGCCTGCAGCCCCGGGGCGCCGTAGCCGAAGGCGACGGTCGAGACGAGCAGCGGAAACCAGCACAGCCGCAAGGCGAACAGGAACTGGTTGACGAACTCGCCGCCGTAGGGGTAGGGCGGGCGTAGCGCCGAGACCATCGTCTTGCCGGTCAGGATCATCATGTCCCCGACCTGCTCGAGCATGTTCTTGGTGGGCAGAAACGCCCTGTCGGCTACCGCTCGAACCATGTGGGTCCTCCCTGGTCTTTCCGGGGCGGCGAATGGCGCCCCGCTCCGCTCGTAGCGTACGTGATCGAGATTCGATTTGGCAAGCGACAACCGTTCCGGGCGACCCACCACCGGCGCGAGCGCGCGGGACGCCGTGGTATGTTCGCCGCGTTGAGGGCGGAAGTGGGCACAGCCGCGCTGGGCCGCGGTGCCCTCCTTTGTGGAGCGGCGCTGCTTGTCTTTGGCTGCGGCGCGCAGCCGACGCAGGACGAGGACGAGCCGGAGGGCAAGTTCCCGGTCCGCGTCGAGGAGGTCAGCTTCCCGAAGGAGCAGAAGCTCGCGAAGGACTCGCGGCTCGAGGTCGCGGTGCGCAACGTCGGCGACGAGACGATCTCGAACATCAGCGTGACCGTGGACGGGTTCGACGAGGATCTACAGGACCCGAATGACCCTGGCGAGCCCGACCCGAACGTGGCCGACCCGAGCCGACCGGTGTTCGTCGTCGACCAGTCGCCGGTCGAGTTCCTGCGCAGCCGCATCCCCGTGGCCGAGTCGCTCGTCGACCGCGAGGTGAACCCGCAGTACGGCAGGGAGACCGCCTACGTCAATACCTACAGCCTGGGCGAGCTCGCCCCCAAGGACACCGCGCTGTTCCGCTGGGACCTCAGCGCGGTCGACGCGGGCCCGTACAAGCTCGAGTACCAGGTCAACGTGGGTCTCGACGGGGTCGCGGAGGCCGTCAGCGAGGGCGGCGAGCCGCTCAGCGGGAAGATCGAGGGCGTCGTGAGCGACGAGTCGCCGGCGGCCGAGGTCCTGTCGAGCGACGGCGAGACGGTCGTGACCGACGACGATCGCCGGATCGAGAACCAGCGCGGCGTCATCCGCGACGAGTAGTCATCTAGCGCCGCTCTCCCGCTCGTAGCCGCGGCAGCGCTCGACGGGTAGCCGCGGGTAGCGCGGGAAGCTCTGGTCCGAGCGCGAGCGCTCGCACAGGGAGAAGACGGACCCACGCGTGTTGCGCACCACGCGCTGGTGCTTGCAGGTGTCGCACAGCCCGGCCGGTGGCGCGGTCATGCCCTCAGTATGCGCCGCGGGCCCCGTCTAACCTCGACCGCATGGCCACGCCGCGCCAGATCGACGCCACGCTCGGGCCGCGGGAGCCGGACGGCCAGGGCGTACCGCCGAGCGACGCGGAGGCCCTCGACGCCTACTCGCGTGTGGTCACCGAGGTCGCGCGGCGCCTCGCGCCGTCGGTCGCGAGCCTGCGCGTGGACCGCGGTCGCGGGCGAGGCGCGGACGGCGGCGGCAGCGGGGTCGCGATCACCCCCGACGGCTTCGTGCTCACCTCGGCGCACGTCGTCGCGGGCTCGGGCCGCCTCGGCTCCGCGCGGTTCGCGGACGGGCGCGAGCTCCAGTTCACCGTCGTAGGGCGGGACACCCTGTCGGACCTGGCGGTCCTGCGGGTCGACGCGGGCGACCTCCGGCCGGCGACGCTCGGCGACGCCGAGCGCCTCGCGGTCGGCCAGCTCGTCGTGGCGATCGGCAGCCCCTACTGCTTCGCCGGCTCCGTGACCGCCGGCGTCGTGTCCGCGCTCGGCCGCTCCCTCCCCACGCGCTCGCGCGCGGCGACCCGCATCGTCGAGAGCGTGATCCAGACCGACGCCGCGCTCAACCCAGGCAACTCGGCGGCGCGCTGGTGGACGGTCGCGGCGAGGTCGTGGGAGTCAACACGGCGGTGGCCGGAGTCGGCGTCGGCCTGGCGGTGCCGATCAACGCAGCCACCCGCAAGATCCTCGGCGCGCTGATGCGCGACGGGCGCGTCCGGCGCGCCTACCTCGGCATCGCCGGCGGCGGACGACCGCTGCCGCCGCGGGTGGCTCGCGACCTCGGCCGCCGGCGCGGCGTCGAGGTCGTGGAGATCGTGCCCGGGAGCGCTGCCGACAGGGCCGGGGTGAGAGCCGAGGACATCATCGTCACCCTCGACGGCGCGGCGATCGAGGACGCCGATGACCTCCAGCGCCTGATGGACGCCGACCGGATCGGGAACCCGATGACGGCGCGCATCGTCCGAGGCGGCCGTGAGCTGGCGATCGAGCTCGTCCCGGCCGAGCTCGAAGGCTGACCGCCTGCTACCGAAGCGCCGGGGCCAGCTCCTCGCGCAGCTGGCGCGCCGCCTCGACCATGTTGCGCAGCGACGCCTCGGTCTCCGCGTAGCCGCGCGTCTTCAGGCCGCAGTCGGGATTGACCCACAGCTGCTCGGCGTCCAAGACCTCGGCGGCCAGCCGGAGCTTCCGGGCCATCTCGTCGCGCGAGGGGACGCGCGGCGAGTGGATGTCGTAGACGCCCGGGCCGACCTCCTGCTCGTACCCCTCGCGCTTTAGGTCCTCCATCAGCTCCATGCGCGAGCGTGCGGCCTCCACGGAGGCCACGTCGGCGTCGAGCTCGCCGACAGCGCCGAGGATTTCCCCGAACTCCGAGTAGCACATGTGCGTGTGGATCTGGGTCGCGTCGCCTACGCCCGACGTCGCGACTCGGAAGCAGTAGACCGCCCAGGTGAGGTACTCCTCCCTGCGCTCCCGTCGCAGGGGCAGCCCCTCGCGGATGGCCGGCTCGTCGACCTGGATCATCTGCGCGCCCGAGGCCTCGAGGTCGGCGACCTCGTCGCGGATCGCCAGGGCGATCTGCTTGCACGTCTCCGAGGGCGGCTGGTCGTCGCGGACGAACGACCACATCAGCATCGTCACCGGGGCCGTGAGCATGCCCTTCACGGGCCGGTCCGTGAGCGACTGGGCGTACGTGGTCCAGTCGACGGTCATCGGCGACGGACGCGAGACGTCGCCGAAGACGATCGGCGGGCGGACGTTGCGCGAGCCATAGGACTGGACCCACGCGTTCTGGGTGAACGCGAAGCCCTTCATCTGCTCGCCGAAGTACTGGACCATGTCGTTGCGCTCGGGCTCCCCGTGGACGAGCACGTCGAGGCCGATGTCCTCCTGGAGGCGGATGACGCGCTCGATCTCGGCACGCATGCGGCGCTGGTACTCGGCCTCGTCGATCTCTCCGGTGCGCAGCGCGGCACGCGTCGAGCGGACCTCGGCGGTCTGCGGGAACGAGCCGATCGTGGTCGTGGGAAACAGCGGCAGGCCGAGCTGCTCGCGCTGGGCGTCGCGACGGCGCGAGAACGCGTTCTCGCGCCGCGTGTCCTCGTCCGACAGCGCGGCCACGCGCTCGCGCACGGCGGGATCGTGGGTGCGCGTGGACTCGGCGCGGCTATCGAGCGAGCGGCGGTTTGCCTCGAGCTCGCCGGCGATCGCCTCGCGCCCCTCGTTCAGGCCGCGCGTCAGCGTCACCACCTCGCCGACCTTCTGGCGCGCGAACGCCATCCAGGAGCGCAGCTCGTCGTCTAGCTCCGGCTCGGCGGCCAGGTCGATCGGCACGTGCAGCAGCGAGCAGGACGTCGACACGACGAGCTCGCCGCCCAGCCGCTCGACGCGCTCGAGCACCGCCAGCGAGTCCTCGAGGTCGTTGGCCCAGACGTTGCGCCCGTCGACCACGCCCGCAAACAGCGTCTTGTCCCCTACCCCGCCGATCGTCTCGAGGGCCTCGATGTTGCGCTCGCGCCCGTGGTGGAGGTCGAGGCCGATCCCCTCGACGCCGGAGCGCGCCAGAACCGCCAGCGCCTCGGCGGCATGGTCGAAGTAGGTGGCCACGCAGATCCGGGGACGGCCGGGTACGGCCGCGAGGCGCGCGTACGCTCGCTCGAGCGCCTCGAGCTCGGCGCCAGTGCGGTCGGCCACGAATGCCGGCTCGTCGAGCTGGACCCAGTCAGCGCCGAGCTCGCCGAGTCGTGCGATCACCTCCGCGTAAACCTCCAGCAGCCCGTCGAGGAGCGACAGGCGGTCGAACTCCTCGGGGGCGTCCTCGTCGCTCTTCGCGAGCAGGAGGTACGTCACCGGGCCGACGAGCACGGGCTTGGTCGGCGCTCCCTGCTCAGTCGCTTCCGCGAGCTCGTCGAAGGGCTTGGAGCTCGAGAGCCGAAAGCGCGTGCCGGGGCCGAGCTCCGGAACGATGTAGTGGTAGTTGGTGTCGAACCACTTCGTCATCTCCATGGCGGTGACGTCGAGCCCGTCGGACTGGCGGCCGCGCGCCATCGCGAAGTAGGTGTCGGGGTCCACGTCCGTCCGGCCGTGCTCGTATCGGCTCGGCACCGCGCCGACGAGCGCGGTGGCGTCGAGGACGTGGTCGTAGTAGGAGAAGTCATTCGACGGGATCAGGTCGAGCCCGGCGTCGCGCAGGAACTCCCGGTTCTCGCGCCGGAGCCGGCCGCCTGCCTCGAGCAGCTCGTCGAGCGAGGCTCGCTCGGACCAGTAGCCCTCGGTGGCGAACTTCAGCTCGCGCCGTGCGCCGATGCGCGGGAAGCCGTGAATGGTCGATTGCGCCATGACTTGTCGGGATCCTCCGTCGGGTCAGGGAGAGGGCCGGCGGCGTCCTTCGCACCGGCGAAGCGGTCGCCAAGACTACCGTCGCGAGTCCTCGAGGGACCTGCGGGCGCCGCCGTAGCGCGCTCCGGCACGTCCCGAAACCGTGACGCGCCCAGCCATACGCAACACTCTAGGGCGGTGTCCGAACGCACTTTCGTCAAGTTCACGTTCATCAAGGTCGACGCCTCGTGGCGGCGTCGGCCGGCCCCGGCCCGGGCGCGGGACAAGCGCGAGTTCGCGGCCGCGTGCCGTCACTTCGGCGAGGGCAACTTCCTGCGCACGTACTCGCTGGTGGGCACCCGCGGCGACGCCGACCTGATGGTCCGGGCCGCCTCCCCCACGCTCGACCCTATCCACGAGCTGCACGTGCTCCTAAACCAGACCGGGCTGATGAGGTGGGCGGAGATCTCGCACTCCTACCTGGCTATGACCAAGCCCTCCCCCTACTCCTACTCCGAGGAGGAGCGCCCGCTCGCCCCACGCCCGAACGAGGGCGGCCGCTACCTGATCGTCTACCCGATGTGGAAGAAGCGCGAGTGGTACCTGCTGCCCGCCGAGGAGCGGATGCGGATCATGCGCTCGCACATCGAGGTCGGGCGCCGCTACACGTCGATCGACATCAACACCGCCTACTCCTACGGCCTCGACGACCAGGAGTTCGTGGTCTCCTTCGACGCGGACGAGCCCGGCGACTTCCTCGACCTGGTGCACGAGCTGCGCGGGACCGAGTCGAGCTCCTACACGCTGTCCGAGACGCCGATCTTCACCTGCCTGTCGGCGTCGCCCGAGCGGGCGCTGGCGGCGCTCGACGGGGAGGCGACGGTGGCCGCCGAAGCCGCGCCGGCGCCGGCGGAACCGGAGGCGGCGCCGGAAACGGAGCAGGCGCCAGAGGCCGACGCCGAGGCGGAGGTCGAGCCGGCGCCCGAGGAGCCGGACGCACCGAGCGCGGGCGACGGGGCCGAGCAGCCCGAGCCCATGACCCGGCGGCAGCTGTGGCGGCGATCATGAGCGACAACGGACGACCCTTCGGCGGCGAGCGGCCCGGCGAGATCCGTGACATCACCGTGATCGGAGCGGGCCCCGTCGGCATGATCACGGCCTTCTGGGCGGGCATGCGCGAGGCGAGCGCGCGCATCATCGACTCGCTCCCCGAGCTCGGCGGGCAGCTCACCACGCTCTACCCGGAGAAATGGATCTTCGACGTGCCGGGCCATACGCGCGTTATCGCCAAGGACCTCGTCGAGGAGCTGCGCCGGCAGTCGATCGAGCAGTTCGACGTGCCCGTGCACCTCGAGACCACGGCCGACCGCGTGGAGTACGAGGAGGACCCCGAGGACTCCGACCGGCCGCTGCTGCGGATCGTCACCGACCGCGGCGACCTGCTGACGCGCACGATCGTGATCGCGGGCGGGCACGGCGCGTTCGAGCCCAAGCAGCTGCCGGACTATGACATGTCGCCGTGGGAGGGCCGAGGCGCCCACTACCTCGTCTCCGAGAAGTCGGCGTTCGCCGGCAAGAACGTGATCATCGTCGGCGGCGGCGACTCGGCGTTCGACTGGGTGGTGAACCTCCTCGACACGGCATCGGCCATCACCCTGGTCCATCGGCGCGAGGGGTTTCGCGCGCACGAGGCGACCGTCGCCGAGGTCATGCACGCGGCCGAGGCCGGCCGCGTGGACGTCAGGACGCCCTACCAGATCAGCGCAATCGCGGGCGACGGTGGGATCGAGCGTGTGACGCTGTTCCATTCGGAGGACGAGTCCGACGTGGTCGAGGTCGACTGCGACGCGGTGCTGCTCCAGCTCGGCTTCAAGACGGCGCTCGGGCCGCTCAAGGAGTGGCCGCTCGAGATCCACAAGGGCGCGATCGCTGTCGACTCGCTGATGAAGACCTCGATGGACGCCGTCTGGGCAGCCGGCGACATCACGACCTTCGACGGCAAGCTCAAGCTGATCGCGACAGGCTTCGCCGAGTCCGCGGTGGCAGTCGCGCAGGCGGTGCGCTACCTGCGACCGGAGATGCGGCTTCAGCCGAAGTACTCGACGAACACGGGGGTCCCGGGAGTAGTGGAAGGTCAGGCCTAGGGCGCGGTCGGCGCGAGGGAAAAGCCGCGCCTAGCGCCCGAGGATCTGCGGCATTCGCGCCAGGACGCGCGGGTTCCCCCGCGGCAGCATCCGGCCCGTGAGCATCGCCCGGCGCGGGTCGGCGCGGCCGGCGACGATGTCCACCCAGTCCTCGTAGCGGCAGCGAAAGCGCAGGTCGGGGTGGGCGGCGC
Source organism: Thermoleophilaceae bacterium (assembly GCA_051001995.1). Classification (GTDB taxonomy): domain Bacteria; phylum Actinomycetota; class Thermoleophilia; order Solirubrobacterales; family Thermoleophilaceae; genus CAWEHQ01. Next base: position 4,767 of record JBPCMT010000140.1, on the reverse strand, counting down.
TTCCCGCCTGGGCGCTCGTCGAGCCGTTGTCGATCCGGATGTGCCACGTCTCGGCGTCGCGGAAGTCCCACTGGAGAGTCGTCGGGCGGGCTAGGCCGTGGTCGGGGTTCACCGACCGGCGCACGGTGTCAAACAGCAGCGCCTGGTGCTCGGGAGTGGGGTGCACCGAGCCGTTTCGCTCGCCGATGATTCCGGCGTCGACGAGCGCCAGGCCGCGCTCAGCCCGCTGTCTCGGCGTCATGTCGAGCGGGACGACGGGCCGTCCGGGCAGCTCCTCGAGCGGAATGCCCGCGGCGCGCAGCTTGCTGGCGAGCGACTCCACGCCGGCGGTCCCGATCTCCTCGAGCGTGAAGCCGAAGCACTCGGTGTAGCGGCGGTCCCCGCCCGGAGGCGTGAGCACCGCAGCGGTCCAGGGCGTCACCTCGCGCAGCAGCTCCGCGATCGCGGCGACGCAATCGGGGTCCTCCGCCACCAGCTCGGAAATCAGCTTTACCCCGAAGCCGATGTGACGCTGCTCGTCCTGGGAGACGTTGTGCATGCCCTGGCAGAAGCCCGGCAGGAGGTCGCGCTCGGTGAGGTATGCCTCGATGTAGTGCTGGCCGGGCTGGGCCATGGTCGCCTCGACGACCACGTGATACAGCGCCACGGCGGCGGCGAGCTTCGGGCGCGAGCGGTCGCGGCGCAGCTCGTCGGCCATCTCGTCGAGGCGGTCGAACACCTTGCGAAAGCCCCAGGTCAACTCCGACTCGATCGCCGCGAGGCCGCCTCCCACGGTGCCGTCGCCGAGCCCGCAGACCTCCTTCATGAAGCGCTTGAAGAAGACCGCGTGCCGCGCCTCGTCGACCTGCTGGGTGGCCAAAAAGTACTTCTGCTCCTCGCGCGGGGCGGCGTCGATGTAGGGCGAGAGCGTGTCGGCCACCGCGTCCTCGCCCCAGAAGAAGAGCGCGTAGTTCCAGATCGCCGCACGCCGCTCGAAGTCGGAGAACCGCTCCGCCCACTGCACCCGGTCCTGGGCGAAGTCGATCGCGGTGGCGCTCCAGTGGGAGCGCTCCCAGCGCGCGTACAGGTCCTCGTAGGAGATCTGGTCGGCCGCAACGGCTGTCGCCACGTTCGCCTCCTGGTCGGCTGTCCCTAGAGCGCCGGGGGAGCCCCCGGCCACCCTTTAGATAACGCACGTTATCACGATAGCCGGAGTTAGGCGTCTAACATCCTCCGGGATGAGGCCGGCAGCAGGAAGCCCCGCCGTCTCCGCGCGCCGGCTCTCGCGCGACGAGCGCAAGGCCGAGACGCGCACGGCGCTGCTCGACGCGGCCGGCAAGGTGTTCGCGCGCCGCGGCTACCACGCCGCCGCGGTCGACGAGGTGGCCGAGGAGGCCGGCTTCTCGACCGGCGCCCTGTACTCGAACTTCGACGGCAAGGAGGACCTCTTCCTGGCCCTCCTCCAGCGTGAGATCGGACGGCAGGTCGACGCGGTCGCCGCGGTCGTGGCCGATCGCGAGACGCTCGCCGAGCGTGCCCGCGGCGGAGCCGAATACTGGATCGAGTTCCTCGACCGCGAGCCCGAGCTGGTCCTCCTGTTCATGGAGTTCTGGGCCTTCGCGGTCCGAAACCCGGAGGTTCGCTCGCGCTTCGCGGCGCGCTACGCCGAGGTGCGCTCCTCGCTGGCGCGCATCATCGACCAGGGCGCGCGCGAGCTCGGCGTGGAGCTCGCCCGGCCGCCCGAGCAGCTCGCGATGGCGATCGACGCGCTTGCCGACGGCTTCGCCCTCCAGAAGCTCGCCGACCCCGACTCGGTGCCTGACGAGCTGTTCGGCGACGCGCTGGCGATGCTGCTCGAGGGGGCGCGCCGGCGGTAGGCCGCGGCTTTGCGTGTCGTGGCCCCGGCTCAGCTCGCGCCGAGGTCGTCCACGAACGGCGCGCGCAGCCGTCCCGGCGCGCCGATCCGCGTCTCCAGACGCCCCAGCGTCGGCGAGGAGACCACCACCTCGTCGCCGGGCTTCAACCACACCCGCGGATCACGCAGGCTGCCGACGCCGGCGGGCGTGCCCGTGGACACCACATCGCCCGGCTCGAGCGTCATCAGACGCGACAGGTGGCTCAGGAGCGCGGGCACCGAGTGCACGAGGTCGGACGTGGACGCCGACTGCATCAGCTCGCCGTTGAGCGTGAGCTCGAGCTCGATCGCGTCGTGGGCACCTGCCTCGTCGGGAGTCACGAGCCACGGCCCGCAGGGAGCCGAGCCGTCGAACACCTTCCCCGGGAGCCACTGTGGCGTCGCGAACTGAAGGTCGCGCGCCGAGAGGTCGTTGAAGAGCATGTAGCCCGCCAGATGCGAGAGCGCGTCGGCCTCGTCCACGTCGCTGCAGCGCCTTCCGATCACGAACGCGACCTCGGCCTCGTAGTCCACCTTCTCGCTCGCCGGCGGCAGCGGCACCTCCGCGGCCGGAGGCGCCAGCGCATTCTGGAACTTCGCGAAGAAGGTGGGCGTCGCCGGCGGCTCGGCGCCCTGCTCGGCGGCGTGCGACCCGTAGTTCAGCCCGATGCAGACGATCTTGCGCGGGTGGGTGATCGGCGGCCCGAGCCTGACCCGGGCGAGCGGAACGCCCTCGCCGGTCGCGCCCTCGACGGCTCGCTCGAGCGCGCCTTCGACCTGGAGTAGCCCGGCGAGCCCCGGCGGTACGGCGCCTGGCGACGGCTCGAGGGCGACCACCGTCTCGCCACGCACCAACCCGGCCCGCCATGCGCCGTCGGCCTCGTAGGTGACGAGCCTCACCCCGGCAGCGTACGAGCTCCGCGCCGCGGCCGTCCGTACCCTTGGTGTGATGGCGAAGGACCGCAAGGAGAAGCTGCCGACCGGCCGCGTGCGCCGCACGGCGAAGGTGGGGGCGCTGGCCGGCGGCCAGACCGCGCGCAACTACGCCACGAAGGCCGCAAACGTCGCGCGAAGCGATGAGGGCCGGCGCAGCGCCGCGGAGCGGCGCCAGATCAAGGCGGCCGAGCAGATCGTCGAAGTGCTCGGCCAGATGAAGGGCGCGGCGATGAAGGTCGGCCAGGTCGCGTCGTTCATCGACACCGGCGCCTTCCCGCCGGAGGTCAACGCTCGGCTGCAGGAAAAGCTCGCGGAGCTGCGCGACGCGGCTCCGCAGGTCTCCTTCGAGCGGATGCGCGCGGTGGTGGAGTCGGACCTCGGCGAGCCGCTCGAGGACGTCTTCGCCGAGTTCGACGAGGAGGCGGTGGCGGCCGCGTCGATCGGACAGGTCTACCGCGCGCGCCTGCACGACGGACGCGAGGTGGCGGTCAAGGCCCAGTACCCAGGAGTGGCCCAGGCGGTCCGAGCCGACCTTCAGAACCTGGGGATGATCCTGCGCGTCGCGCGGCGGATCGCGCCCGGCATGGACGCCAAGGCGATGGCAGCCGAGGTCCGCGAGCGGCTCACCGAGGAGCTCGACTACGAGCACGAGGCCCAGCAGCACCGGGCGTTCGCGCGCGCGTGGAGAGGGCACCCGTTCGTCCACGTGCCCGACGTAGTCACGTCGCTGTCGCACGAGCGCGTGCTCGTGACCGAGTACGTCGAGGGGCTTCGCTTCGAGGCGGTCCGCAAGCTGCCCCAGACCCAGCGTGACCGCTTTGGCGAGATCGTCTTCCGCTTCTTCTTCGGGTCGCTCAATCGCCACGGCCATTTCTCGGGCGACCCGCACCCGGGCAACTTCTTGCTCATGCCCGACGGTCGCGTGGCGTTTCTCGACTTCGGCATGACCAAGCGCGTCGAGCGCTCACAGGTGGACGCGGAGATCGAGGTAGTGCGCCGCGCGATGGCCGGCGACGCCGAGGGGCTGCACGCCTGCCTGACCGCGCTCGGCTACTACGAGCCGGAGGACGAGGAGGTGACCCCCGAGCGCGTCCTGGCTCACTTCCGCGACCTGGCGAGCTGGTACATCGAGGACGGCGAACGCACGATCGACCAGGGCTACGTGCGCCAGGTGATGATCGATTCCGGCGACCCGCGCTCCCGCCACTGGGCGCTCATGCGCCGGGGGACGCTCCCGCCGAAGGCGATGCTGGCGCGACGGATGGAGGCGCTTGCGCTCGGCGTGCTCGGCCAGCTCGAGGCGCGGGCGAACTGGCACCGGATCGCGCGCGAATGGTTGTTCGGCGACCCGCCGGCCACGCCGCTCGGCGAGGAGGAGGCGTGCCACCTCGGGCGCTCGGGAGGTAGCCGCGGTCACGGTCGCGGGGCGGCGGCGCCGGTCGCGTGACGCCACGCCAGGCGGGGCCACCCAAGCCACCCAGCAAGCGCCCATCGGCTGGCTCGCGCAGCGCGACCGCGGCCGCCCCGACCGACGAAGGGGTGCGGCACCTGCGGGCCGCCGACCCGGTCATGCGCCGGCTGGTCGACGCTCACGGTCCGCTCACGTTGGCGGAGCGCCGGCGCGGGCGACCGAAGGAGGCCTACGGCGCCCTGCTGCGGTCGATCGTCGGCCAGCAGCTGTCCACGAAGGCGGCGCGCTCGATCTACGAGCGCCTGGCCGCTCTCTTCGGAGGCACGGCCCCGGCGCCGGCGGAGCTGCTGGCCGTGGAGCCCGAGGCGCTGCGCGCCGTCGGGCTCTCATGGCGCAAGGTTGACTACCTGCGCGACCTGGCGCAGCGAGTCGAGGACGGGAGCCTCGACCTGCGCCGGCTGAGCGGGCTCTCAGACGACGAGGTCACGGCGGAGCTGACCCAGGTCAGGGGGCTCGGGCCGTGGACCGCCGACATGTTCATGATCTT
>JBPCMT010000139.1:0-4127 GCA_051001995.1 Thermoleophilaceae bacterium | reverse complement strand
AGTAGGCGCCGATCACCTCCTCGATGAAGCCGCGCGACTGGAGCGCCCGCGACAGCGTGCGCGGGTAGCCGGTGAAGGCCGGCTGGAGGAAGGCCCAGGCGATCCCGGTCGAGCCCTCGGCGTCGCCGAGGTTCGCGATCGTGCCCAGGGGGAAGTTCGTCTCGACCGCCAGGTATGCGCCGTCGTTGACCTTGTCGTCGCAGATCAGCGTCTGGGTGAACATCACCCAGATCGCCCCCTGCATCGCCGACGGGGTGCAGTTCATCGAGTGATAGCCCCACGCGGAGGAGCCCTCGAAGTCGAGCGAGTAGTCGCCGTCGCCGCCGATCCGCACCTCGAACGGGCAGTGCATCATGTAGTCGGCGCGCGCCCGCGCGGGCAGCTGCACCTTGTCGGCGAAGGTGATGTCGAAGAACGACGGCGCGCGGTAGCGGCCGGGGACCGTCATCTCGCGGATGCGCGACTTGAACGAGCGCCGGCCCTCCTCGATCACCTCGCGCGAGAACTGCTTGAAGCGATCCACGCCCTCCTCGAGGAGGACCCGCTCGACCGCCTCGCGCACCATGTGGCAGCCGGCCAGGCGCGTGCGCTCGTCGAGCAGGTAGTACATCGGCGCGCGCGTCTGGAGCTGGCAGCGCTTGAGGTGCCACTTCGCCAGCTCGTCGCCCTCGCCGATCTTCATGGCCGGCAGGTCGATCCCGTCGTCGAGCCGGTTGGTCGGCCCGACCGGCACGCCGCCGGGGGTCGAGGCGCCGATGTCCAGCACGTGCGTCACGCCGCCGGCCCACGCCACGAGCTCGCCCTCCCAGAAGATCGGGACGAACGTCTGAACGTCGGCGTTGTGCACGTTGCCGATCGTCGGGTTGTTGTTGGCGAAGATGTCGCCCGGGCGGATCCCCGGGTTGTCCTCGTAGTCCTCGCGCACCATGTACTTGATCGCGTCGGACATCGTGTGGACGTGAACGATGATCCCGGTCGAGAGCGCGATTGAGTCGCCCTCGGGCGTGTAGAGGGCGAAGCAGAGCTCGCCGAGCTCGCGGACGATCGGCGAGGCGGAGATGTTGAGCGCGGTCTCGCGCGCGGACACGAGGCCGCCGCGCAGGCGGCTGAAGAGCTTCTCGTAGCCGATCGGGTCGCACTCCTTCATCTCCAGGCGCCCGTCGAGGCCGAGGTAGGAGCCGCTGTCGGCGAGCAGCCGGTCGGAGTCCGCCAGCATCTCGGTGAGCCGCCTCCCGTCCCAGCCGATCGGGGCCGCGCGCTCCTCGAGCTCCCTGGTCGCCTCGACGATCGTCATCAGCCGCTCCTCTCCGCGGGTCCGTTCATTCGCCCTCGCCTCCGCTCGCGCTCAGGTGGAAGATCTGGTTGCGGTCGAGTCGGGCGCTGCGGCCCGGCGGGATCGCGAACGTCGTGGCCGAGTGCTCCACGATCGCGGGACCTGGCACCTCGTGGCCGGCCCGCACGTCCTCGAGCCGGACGATCGCGGTCTCCGCGGGGCCCTCCTGCCAGCGCACGCGCCGGCTGCCCTGCGCCGGCGGCCCGCCGGTCGTCTCGTCGAGCTCGGGGAGCGCCGGCTTCTCGACCGGGACGGTGCCTTGGACGATCGCCTGGGTCACGAGGTAGCCGAGCTCCGGCGAGCGCGCCGAGCGCGCGTAGACCTTCGAGTAGGCGGCTTCGAACTCCCCGATCAGGTCGTCGACCTGCTCGCCCTCCTCCATCTCCGCGTGTGGCGAGACGATCTCCACGTCGTTGAGCTGCCCGTAGTACTGCATGCGCACGAGGTGGGTGAACGCGATTGCGTCGCGCTGCACGCCGGACTTCGCGAACTCGTCCGCCACCCGCTCCTCGAGCTCCTGCCAGGTGCTCGTGATCAGAAAGCCGATGCCCGCCTTCTCCATGTCGTCGGCGGCCGGCTGGATCGGCATGTCGACGGTCTGGTCATAGCGATACTCGAAGTCGGCGCACGCGCAGCCATAGGCGGAGAAGCCGGCCGCCCAGGCGGGCACCAGGACCTCGCGGTAGGAGACGCCCTCCGTGTAGCCGGCCACGTGCAGCGGCCCGCCGCCGCCGTAGCAGAGCAGCGCGTAGTCGGCCGGCGAGTAGCCCTTGCCCAGCACGCGGCCGACAGCCTCGTTCTTGAGCGTCTGCTCGAACAGCTCGATCACGCCGGCCGCCGCGTCCTCGACCTCCAGGCCGAGCGGCTCGGCCACCTGCCGCCCGACCTCGTGGCGTGCGCGCGCGGGGTCGAGCGTCACCTCGCCGCCGAGGAAGTAGTCGGGATTGACGCGGCCGAGCACGACGTCGAGGTCGGTGACCGAAACCGTCTCCAGCCCTCCCTCTGGCCAGCTCACGCCGATCCTCGAGCCGGCCGAGTCGGGGCCGAGCTCCGGACGGCTCGAGTTGGGGTTGATGCGCACGAACGAGCCGGTGCCGGCGCCGATCGAGTCGACCCGGACCAGCGGCATGTTGAGCATGAAGCGCGCCACGTCTGGCGTCGGGGTGATGTCGAAGCGGCCGTCGGTGATCAGCGCGATGTCGAACGAGGTGCCGCCGATGTCGGTGCAGAGGAGGTTCGGGATCCCCATCCGCTCGGCGAGCGCCTGGCCGCCGACCACGCCACCGATCGGCCCGGACACGAGCGTCGTGGCGAGCTCCTTCGCGTCGATCGAGATCGTGCCGCCATGCGCGGCCATCACGCGAAGCTCGAAGCCCGCGCCCTCGCCCTTGGTGCGGTCGCGCACCCGCTGCATCGACGCGCGCGACGGCTCGGCGGCGTAGGCCTCGATCAGAGTCGAGTTCAACCGCGGGAGGTCGCGCCGCAGCGGGTAGAGCTCCGATGAGACGAACACCGGCACCCCGCCGTCGAGGCCGCGCTCGGCCTTGACCTCCTCGACGATCTCGGCGGTGCGGATCTCGTGCTCGGCGTTGCGGTAGGAGAACAGCATGCAGATGCAGATCCCCTCGACGCCAGCGTCGAGCCGCGCCGTCGCCGCGTCGCGCGCGTCCTCCTCGCGGAGCGGCAGGATCTCCTGGCCCATCACGTCCACGCGCCCGCGCACCCCGAGGACGCGCTCGCGCGGCACGAGCGGGGGGTTGTGGTAGTGGGTCGCGATGTGCAGGCGGTCGGAGTAGGAGAACCCGAGGTAGGTCTGGATGCCGCGCTCGATCCGCAGGTAGTCCTCCTGCCCGGCGGTGACGATCGCGCCGATCTCGCGGCCCGTGCGCGACAGGAGGCGGTTGAGCATCGCGGTGCCGGAGTAGACGCCGGAGGCAATGCCGGGGAAGGCGGTCGCCGGGGTCGAACCCCACTGGCCGAGCGCGTCGTTCGCGGAGGCCATGAAGCCGGCCGACTCGTCCTCGGGGGTGGTCTGCGCCTTGCCCACCACGAACGCGCCGGCCTCGTCCACTATGAACGTGTCGGTCATCGTCCCCCCGGCGTCGATCGCCAGGACGCGGGGGTTGGCGCCTCCCTCTCCCATCGCGGCGAAAGCTAGCGCGCGCCGGCTATTCGAGCGCCTTCCGCACGGCCTCGTCGTCCTCCAGGTCGACGCGAGCTCGCATCTGACCGGTCTTCCACAGCCCCGCGAGCTCCACGAAGAAGTCCAGCGCCGCCGGGTTCTGCAGCGAGTCGCGGCTCGCGGCGCGGTCGGCGGACGTGCCCGTGAGGATCCTCTTGACCGGTACCTCGAGGACCTTGCCGCTCAGCGTACGCGGCACCTCGTCGACCGCGAAGACCTCGTTCGGCACGTGGCGCGGGGAGCAGTCCTCGCGGATCCGGCGGGCGATCTCGCCGCGCAGGTCGTCGTCGAGCGCCGCGCCCTCGCGCAGCACCACGAACAGCGGCATCCACGCCTCGCCGTCGCGCTGCACGTCGACCACCAGCGCGTCCAGCACCGCGGGCAGAGCGAGCACCGCGCCGTAGATCTCGCTCGTGCCCATCCGCACGCCGCCGCGGTTGATCGTCGAGTCCGAGCGGCCGTAGATCACGGCGGTCCCGCGCGCGGTGATCTTGATCCAGTCGCCGTGGCGCCAGACGCCCGGGTACATCTCGAAGTAGCTCTCGCGGTAGCGCTCGCCGCCGGGGTCGTTCCAGAAGTAGAGCGGCATCGACGGCATCGGCTCGGTGATCA
>JBPCMT010000138.1:0-11464 GCA_051001995.1 Thermoleophilaceae bacterium | reverse complement strand
CTCGGGCGTGCTCAGCTCGCCCTGCTCGGCGCGCTGCTCGCGCTCGCCGTCGCGGCCTGGGTGATGACGAGCGACCGGATGGGCGCCATGGAGTCGATGCCGGGGATGAGCCTCGGAGGCCTCGGCTTTTACATCACCGTCTGGGTCGTGATGATGGCGGCGATGATGTTCCCGGCGGTCGCTCCCACCGTGCTCATGTACGACCGCCTGCGAGAGGGTCATCGCGCCCGCGGAAAGGGAGCGGCGAGTGACGCGACGGCGCTGTTCGTCGCCGGCTACCTGTGTGTGTGGACGGCGGCGGGCCTTGCCGCCTACAGCCTGATCGAGCTGGTGCGCGCCCTCGACCCGGCGTGGCTGGCGTGGGACGAGGCGGGCCGCTACGTGACCGGCGGCGTGATCGTGGCCGCCGCTCTCTACCAGTTGACGCCGCTCAAGCGGGCCTGCCTGGTCAAGTGCCGCAGCCCGATGATGTTCCTCGCCGAGCGCTGGCGCGACGGCCGGACCGGTGCGGTGGAGCTCGGCTCGCGGCACGGCGCCTGGTGCCTGGGTTGCTGCTGGGCGCTGATGGCGGCGCTGTTCGCCGTCGGCGTGATGAGCCTCGGCTGGATGGCGCTGGTCGCGGCGCTCATCGCCGGCGAGAAGCTGCTGCCCTGGCCGGCCGCCGCGCGCAGGACCGTTGCCGTGTTGCTGCTCGCGCTCGGGCTCGGCGTGGCGTTCGTTCCGGCCGACGTGCCGGGTTTCGCCGAGCCGGACGGCGGGATGCACGAGCCGGGCGGCGGCGGCCACGGCGCCGGTATGCAGATGATGCGCTGAGTCACCGAGGCGCCCAGCCGCGTCCGCGCCAATGAGTGGAGCGCCCTGGTTCGGGGCCTGCGGTCCGGCTCAGATCTGCTCGTCGGGCGCAATGAGCGTCGCGCCGGGGATGTGGGTGGCGATGCGGCGCGGGTCTCGGGTGAGAAGTGGGCGGGCGGTGACGGCTGCGTGTGCGCCGATCAGGAAGTCGGGGAGGATCGCTTCGCGTGTGCCGCGGGCGCGCCGAGGCGCAACCGCGCCAGCGGCTCGTAGAGTGCGCCCCGCGGGCGCAGCGTCGAGCGGTAGAGCGTCAGGTCGGCCGCCGTGAACGGCTCACCGGGCGGTGGACCGGCCTCGAGCGGCGCGGCGCGGGCGCCGCGCCTGACGCGCGCGACCGTCAGGTGCGGCCAGAACGGGCGCGACTCGGGCTCGTAGAAGCCCGCCGCCTCCAGGGAGTCCGATATGGCGGCCTGCACCGCGCCGGCGGCCCCGCCGGCATCGTCGAGGTCGAGCGCGAAGAGGCGCGGCCGCCTCGGAGGCACAGGCGCGAGGGCGCGGGGCCGCAGGAGTGGTGCCTGCAGCCCGGCGCAGGCGCCCAGCGCCGCCTCGGCGATCGCCGGCGCCTCGCTCTCGGGACGCCATCCGAGGAAGCAGAGCGTCACGTGGAGTGACGCGGCGGCCACCGGGCGCAGCTCGTCGCGGCCGGCGATCGTGCGATCGCGCCACGCTGCGATCGACGCGCGCGTGGGCTCGGGCAGGTCGAGCGCCACGAAGAGCCGCGCCCGCTCGGTGCCGCCGGATCCCTGGCTTCGCCGCTCGTTCTCCGGTTGGTACATGTCTACTCGAGAATGGTCTCTTGAAAAGACTTGTTCAGAGACCATCTTTCGAAAGGAAGTGACCTTCGCCGGCGGCGGTCGAAGGGAAGGGCCCCGCGCGCGGTGGCGGTCCCAAGCACCGGGCGTGCCGGACCCGCCGGGACGCCTCAGATCGGCGCGTCCTCCCCGCGGAGGAGCCGGCGCAGCAGGTGCATCGCCACCGTGGTCGAGCGGTCGCGGATCTCCGCACGGTCGCCCGGGATCTGCACGTCGCGGGCGATCGACCGCCCATCCGAGCCGGCGGCGCACCAGCAGACGTAACCCACAGGCTTGGCCTCCGTGCCGCCTCCGGGGCCGGCGACGCCTGTGATCGCCACCCCGACGTCGGCGGCGAAGCGGGCCAGCGCGCCGTCCGCCATCGCGCGAGCCACCTCCGGCGAGACCGCCCCATGGCGGGCAACCAGCGAGGGGTCGACGTCCAGGAGCGCTGACTTCGCCTCGTCGGAGTACGCGACGACGCCGCCCACCACGTGCTCCGACGCGCCCGCATACTCCGTGAGCCGGGCCGCCATCAGCCCGCCCGTGCACGACTCGGCGACCGCGACGCGGCGGCCGCCCAGCAGCTCGGCCACCTGCTGATCGATGCTCGACCCGTCGGTCGAGAAGAGCGTGTGATCGTGCCGCTGCTCGATTAGCTCGACCAGCGCGTCGCTCGCCGCCACGCCCGCCGGCTCGAAGCGCACCACTGCCTCCACCTCGCCGCGGCGAAGGCAGGTGGTGATCTCGAGCTCGTCGAAGCCACCGATCTCATCCGAGGCCTCGCGCAGCGTCGCGGCGAGCTCCGACTCCGGCATGCCGAACAGCCGCAGCATGCGCTGCTCGTAGTGGGTCGCGCCACGCACGGCGACGCGGAAGGGGTCCGTGCCCACCGCCACCCGCCACATCGCGTGCAGCTCGCGCGGCGGACCCGGCAGGACCACGACGGCAGGGCTCGGGCCGGCGCCATCGGACCCCGGTACCACGACGCCGGGCGCGGTGCCGGCCGGCTCGATGATCGCGGCGCCGTCGGGCACCATCGCCTGCTTGCGGTTCGCCGCACGCAGGGCCTCCTGGTCGATCGACCGCCAGCGGGCGGAGAGGCGCGCGAGGATCGCCGCGATCCGCTCCTCGAGCGCCTCGTCGAGGCGCAGCGGCCGGCCGCTCCAGCGCGCCACCACCTCGAGTGTCAGGTCGTCGGCGGTCGGGCCGAGGCCGCCGCTCGTCACGATCAGGTCGACGCCCTGGTCGCGCAGGAAGTCGAGCTGCGCCTCCATGTCGCCCGGTCGGTCGCCGCAGATCGTCACGTGGGCCAGCTCGACGCCGATCTCCGACAGGCGGTCGGCGAGCCACGGGCCGTTGCGGTCGCGCACGCGGCCGCTCAGAACCTCGGTGCCGGTCACGACGATGCCTGCCCGGGCGCTCACCGTCGAACCCCGGGCGACCGGAGGACCGTCGCGGCGCTCACTGGCAGGGAAGCTCCCCCGTGGAGAGCTCCTCGTCTCCCTCCGGCGTGATCTCGCGCCCCACGGGGTCGGGGCTCTCCTCGAGCTCCACAGGCTCGCCGTTCGCCGTGAGCTCCACGGCGAGGGTGTTGCCTAGCAGCACCCGCAGGGTCTTGCCCTCGAAGGTCTCGGGCGACGTGACGTTCGCGTTGACCAGCTCCTCGCCCTCCCCGGTCTCGATGCAGAGGTACGTCTCGGCGGCCGGCTCGACGTGCAGCGACACCACGTCGGGCTTCTCCCGACCGGAGGGCTCGCCACGACCCTTCTCCTCGCGTCGCTGCGTCCCTTCCGCTCCCGCGCTGGCGGGGCGCCCGTCGCCCTCCTCCTCGCCCCCGTCACCGCCGACCAGACCGATCACCAGCAGCAGTGCGAGGATCCCCACCACGGCGGCCGCGATCATCGTCCCGCGACCGGGCCGGCCGCCCCCTCCCTGCCCGCGCCGGCGCCCTTCGCGGCCGCGCGGGCGCGTCGACGCCGGCGGCGTGAACGGCTGGACCTCCTCGTAGGCGGGCGACTCGTGGGTCGCCCGGTACTCCTCCACGAGCAGCTGCGGGTCGAGTCCGAGGTACTCCGCGTAGGTTCGGAGGAACGTCCTCACGAACGTGGAGCCCGGCAGCCGATCGAACTCCTCGGCCTCGAGCGCGCGCAGGTACTTCGCGCGGATCTTCGTCGCTTGCTCGACCTCCGCTATGTCGACGCCCTGGCGCAGGCGTGCCTCGCGCAGCGTCTCTCCGATGGGCGGCATGCCGCCCTATTCTGCCAGCGGGCGCTACACGCGCGCGGGCGGCTCGGCGGTGGGCGCGGGCGCCGGCGACCCAGCCAGCGCGTCGAGCATGCGCGGCAGGTCGGCCTCGGTCACGAGCACCTGGCGCGCCTTCGACCCCTCGTAGCCCGAGATCACCCCGCGCCGCTCCATCATGTCGATCAGCCGGCCGGCGCGCGTGTAGCCGACACGCAGGCGCCGTTGCAGCATCGAGGTCGAGGCTGTGCCCATCTGGACCACGGTCGCGATCGCCTCCGCCAGCAGGTCGTCGGCATCGGGGTCGAAGTCGCCCGGATCGTCCTCGCCCGCGGACTCGACCGCCTCGAGCAACTCCTCCTGGAGCTCGGGCTCCCCCTGCTCGCGCCAGTGCTCGGTGAGCTCCTCGATCTCGCGCTCGGTGACGTACGCGCCCTTGATGCGCGACAGGCGCGACTCCGAGGCCGGCCGAAACAGCATGTCCCCCTCGCCGAGCAGCGCCTCGGCGCCGTTCTGGTCGAGGATCACGCGCGAGTCGGTCTGCGAGGAGACCGCGAACGCGATCCGGGCCGGCACGTTCGCCTTGATCATGCCGGTGATGATGTCGGCGCTCGGCCGCTGCGTGGCCAGCACCAGGTGGATCCCGACCGCGCGCGACTTCTGCGCCAGCCGGATGATCGCGTCCTCGACCTCGCCAGGGGCGATCATCATCAGGTCGGCGAGCTCGTCGATCACGCAGAGGATGTAGGGGAGTGTCGGCTCGCCGGCGCGCTCGCGGGAGGCGTTCAGCTCCACCAGGTTGCGCGCCCGGGCGGCGCTCATCACCGAGTAGCGCGCCTCCATCTCCTTGATCAGGTTGCCGAGCACGTTCGCGGCCAGCCGCGGGCTCGTGACGACCGGCGTCAGCAGGTGGGGCACGCCGTCGTAGTAGTTCAGCTCGACCTGCTTGGGGTCCACGAGGACGAGCTTGACCTCGTTCGGTGAGGCACGCAGGAGGATCGAGGAGAGCATCGCGTTGACGCAGCCGGACTTGCCCGAACCGGTGGTGCCGGCGACGAGGATGTGCGGCTGCTTGGCGAGGTCGGCGCCGATCGACTTGCTGGCGATGTCCTCGCCGAGCCAGACGTTCAGCGGCGAGGAGCCGGCCGGCGCCGCGCCGTAGACGTCGCCGAGGTGCACGGTGCGGCGGACACGGTTTGGCACCTCCACGCCCACCGCCTGCTTGCCCGGAACCGGCGCCAGGATGCGCACGTCCTCGGCGGCGAGCGCGTAGGCGAGGTCGTCGCGCAGCTGCGCGACCTTCGACATCTTGGTCCCGGGCGCCAGGCGCAGCTCGAAGCGGGTGACGTGCGGCCCCGACACCGTCCCGATCACCCTCGCCTCGACCTTGAAGTGGCTGAGCGTCTCGACCAGCAGCGCGGCCTGGCGCTCCTCGTCGCGGCGGTCCACGCGCGTGCGCCCGCTCGAGCGTTGGAGGAAGGACGTGGCGGGCAGCCGGTAGGGCAGGTCCTCGGACTGGGCGACGGGGGTGCGCCGGTTGCCCTGCGGGGTCAGTGGAGGCACCTCGGTGACGGACGCGCGGTCGGGTGCCGGGGCGGGGGTCCCGCCGTCCTCGACGTCCGGCGCACCCGGATTTTCGTCGGGCTCGCGCGCGTCGGCCGCGGACACCTCGCCCGGCGCGAAGACCGGGACCTCGAGCGAGTCCGCATCGGCGAGTTCGTCGCGCGGCCATTCCGCGCTCGCCGGCGGGGAGGCCTCGAAGTGGCTGGCGCGAACGACCGGCTCGCCGTCGGGCGGGATCGCCCCCTGGTCGAGGTCCTCGGCATCCTGCCGCGCGGCGCGCCAGCGGGCGCTGTTCGAGCTCGCGATCCCCGGCAGCTGCCGGGCGGCCCCGACGACCGCCGTCAGCTCGCCGGTGGAGTCGCGCACCCGGCGCGTCGTCGTGGCCACGCCGGCGCGCGTTGCGCGCAGCACGCCGGCGACCGACGCTCCGGTGAGCAGCAGCAGGCCCGTCATGAAGAGGAAGACGAACAGGATGTGCGCGCCGATCTCCTGGAACAGCGACCGGACGACCCAGAAGAGCGTCTCGCCGGCGAGGCCGCCGTGGACGCGCAGGAAGTCGGGGTCGTCCATGAAGCCCTCCCGCCGCAGCGGCGCGTCGGGCCCCAGCCCGAGCGAGCCGGCCGCGAGCCCCAGGGTCAGCGCGGCCACGAGGCAGGCAGCGCCGGTGCGAAACGGCCGGACCGCGGGGAGCATCGGGCGCAGGATCATCAGCGCGCCGGCGCCGAGCAGCACGAGCGGCGCCGTGTACCCGACGGCTCCGAAGCCCACCAGCAGCCCGTCGGCGATCGCCTCGCCGACGCGGCCGCCGTCCCAGCCGAGGTAGAAGACGAACGCGAGGAAGGAGGCGAGCGCCACCGCACCGAGGCCGATCAGGTCGTAGTGGCGCTGCTCGAGATGAGGCATGCGCGGCGCGGCCGCTCGCTGGCGGCCGGCCCTCGCGCGCGTCCTGCGCGCTCGACTCATGCGCGTGCGACTGGCCATGACTGGCGCGTCCTGCTTCGACACGGCACGGCCCGCACCTGCCGCGCGAGGCGGGCGGAGACCCTCTAAAAGGTCCGTAAAGGCGGGGATCGCGCCCTGCGGCGGACCTAACATGAGGACATGGCGCAGAAGCCGCGCGTGCTTGTGGTCGAGGACGATGCCGAGATCGCGGTCGCGCTGAGGCGCTCGCTGCGGCTCGAGAGCTACGACGTGTCGCTGGCCGAGACCGGTGAGGCGGCGCTCCGGGAAGCCGCCGACTTCGAGCCCGACGCGGTGGTGCTCGACCTGGGCCTTCCGCGGCTCGACGGGGTCGAGGTCTGCCGCCGGCTGCGAGCCGAGGGCGACGTCCCGATCCTCATCCTCACCGCGCGCGACGGCCTTGATGCGCGCGTCGAGGGGCTCGACTCGGGCGCCGACGACTACCTCGTCAAGCCGTTCGAGCGCCAGGAGCTGCTCGCTCGGCTGCGCGCACTGCTGCGCCGCCGCCCCCCGCGCGGGAGCGCCTTCCTCGTGATCGGCGACCTCCGGCTGAACCCCGAGACACGCGAGGTCCTGCGCGGCGACCGGCGGCTCGACCTGACCGCCCGCGAATTCGAGTTGCTCGAGTACCTGATGCGAAACGAGCGCCTGGTGGTCTCGCGCCAGCAGCTGCTCGAGGACGTCTGGGACTACCACGCGTTCGCCGAGACCAACACCGTGGACGTCTTCATCTCGACGCTGAGACGCAAGCTCGAGACCGGCGGCGAGCCGCGCGTGCTGCACACGGTGCGGGGCGCCGGGTACGTCCTGCGCGCGCCGTGAAGGGCTCACGCCTCGCGCGCCGCCCCGGCGGCCTGTCGATCCGCTGGCGGCTGGCGCTCACCTCGGCCGGCCTGACGTTCGCGATCCTGCTGCTGTTCGCGATCGTGATCGGGTTCTTCACCGCCGACCGGCTGCGCTCGGACTTCGACAACGACCTGCGCGTGACCGCCGCGGACCTCGAGCAGCGGATCCCGGTCTCCCAGCCGATCTTCGAGCCACCCGAGATCTTCGGGTCGGACGTGCTCGACGCGATCGTCGACGTCGCGGCGACCGGTGACGCGACGATGCGGATCGTGGCCCCGGACGGCCGCGTCCAGGCCCCGCCGGAGCCGGAGGTGGATCTGGGCCCGCCGCGCGTCGACGTCGTCGAGGTGGCCGGCTACCGGGTCGTGTCGCGGCCGCTGCTCGCGCCGGGGTCCACGGAGCCGGCCGCGTTCATCCAGTACGGGCGCGAGGAGGACAGCCTGAAGAGCACGATCGCGCGCACCAACCTGTTCCTGGCCGCCGGCGTGCTCGGTGGCACCGGGCTGGCCCTGCTCGCGGGCCTTGCGCTCGCCCGCCGGGCGATGGCGCCGATCGCCGGCCTGACGAGCGTGGCGAAGGGCATCGCGCGGACGCGCGACCCCACCGCACGGATGCCCGAGCCGCGAGGCGACGACGAGGTCGCAGACCTGGCGCGGACGCTCGAGGAGATGCTGCGCTCGCTCGACGGCGCCCGGCGCGAGACCGAGTCGACGCTCGCGCGCGAGCGCGAGTTCGTGGCCGACGCCTCGCACGAGCTGCGCACTCCGCTCACGAGCGTGCTCGCAAACCTGGAGCTGCTCGAGGCCGAGCTCCACGGCGAGGGGCGCGAGATCGCCGGCTCGGCGCTTCGCTCCACCCAGCGGATGCGCCGCCTGGTCGCCGACCTGCTGTTCCTTGCGCGCGCGGACGCCGGCCGGCCGTCGCCCTCGACGCTCGCTCCCACCGACCTCGGCACCGTGGTCCGCGACGCGGTCGTCGAGACGGCACCGCTCGCGACCTCGCACGACATCTCGGTCGACGCCGAGGAGGCGGCGATCGTGGACGGCTCACCGGACGACCTCCACCGGCTCGCCCTCAACCTGGTCCAGAATGCCGTGGCCCACACGCCCGCGGGAACGCGCGTCACAGCCCGTGTCGAGCGTGTCGGTAGCCATGTCGTGCTCGAGGTAACCGACGACGGGCCGGGCCTGCCCCCTGAGGTGCGCGACCGAGTGTTCGACCGCTTCGTTCGCGGCTCCGGCGATGGAGGCGGCGCGGCGGGCGGTGGCGGACGCGGAAGCGGGCTCGGCCTGTCGATCGTGCAGGCGGTCGCGGCGGCGCACGGCGGCGACGTCGCGGTGGACGACGCCCCCGGCGGCGGCGGGGCTCGGTTCAGGGTCAGGCTGCCTCTCGGCGGTGCGGCCGCGGCGGCTCAGACCTCGACGACGACCGGCAGCACGAGCGGCCTGCGCTTGAGCCGCTCGTAGACGTACTTCGCCACGTCGTCGTGCAGATGGTCCTGTAGTAGGGAGATCTCACGCACCTGCTCGGTGGCCGATCGCGTCAGCGACTCCTCGACGGCGTCGCGGATGTCGTCGAGGAGCCCGTCGGCCTGCTCGAGGAAGGGCACGCCGCGAAAGATCACCTCGGGCGGCGCGACGGAGCGGCCATCCTGGGCCGAGACCGTCGCCACCACGATGAAGATGCCGTCGGCGGAGAGCATCCGGCGGTCGCGCAGCGCGACATCCTCGATGTCGCCGAAGTCCACCCCGTCGACAAAGATCATCCCGGCCTGCTCGGGCTCGCCGAAGCCGGCTCCGCCCCCGTCGATCTCGAGCGGCAGGCCGTTCTCGCCGCGGAACACCGACTCGGGATCGATTCCGACCGCCTCGGCGAGCTGTCCGTGCAGGCGCAAGCGGCGATGGTCGCCGTGGACCGGCATCACGTAGCGCGGATGGGTCAGGTTGATCATCAGCTTGAGCTCCTCCGCGTAGCCGTGGCCGGAGGCGTGGATCGGGGCGTCGCGCGCGGTGATCACATCGGCCCCGAGCTGGTAGATGCGGTTGATCGTCTCGTTGACAGCGCGCTCGTTTCCTGGGATCGACGTGGCGGAGAAGATCACCGTGTCGCCCGCGCGGAGCTCGACCTGCGGGTGGTCGCCGTGCGACATTCGCCGCAGCGCGGAGAGCGGCTCGCCCTGGCTGCCGGTCGAGATCACCACGACGCGGTGGTCGGGGAAGTCGTCGATCTCGCGCGGGTTCACGAGGATCCCGTCCGGAACCTCGATGTGGCCGAGGTCGCGGCCGATGTTCACGTTCTTTCGCATCGAGCGCCCGACCAGCGCCACCTTGCGACCGAGCGCGGCCGCGGCGTCGATCACCTGCTGGACGCGATGGATGTTCGACGCGAACGAGGTCACGACGATGCGCCCCTCGCAGCGGCCGAAGACCTGCTCCAGATGCGGCCCGACGCTCGACTCGGACTCAGAGATGCCAGGGCGGTCCACGTTCGTCGAGTCGCCGCAGAGGAGCAGCACCCCCTCCCCCCCGAGCTCCGCCAGCCGCGAGACGTCGGCCGGCACGCGGTCGACCGGCGTCTGGTCGAACTTGTAGTCGCCGGTGACGAGCGTGGTGCCGAGCTCGCAGGTGATCGCCACGGCGCAGGCGTCCGGGATCGAGTGGGCCATCTTGATCATCTCGACCTCGAACGGGCCGGCCGTGACCGCCTCGCCCGGCTGCGTCTCGTAGATCGGGACGTCGCGGATCCGATGCTCGTCGAGCTTCGAGCGAACCATCGCCACCGTGAGCGCCCCACCGTGGATCGGCGGAAGCGGCGCGGTCGCCCCGATCTCGCGCAGCACGAACGGAAGCGCCCCGACGTGGTCCTCGTGGCCGTGGGTGAGGAAAACCGCCTCGATGTCCGCCGCCCGCTCGCGGAGGTAGGCGAAGTCCGGCAGCACCAAGTCGATCCCGAGCTGGTCGGGGGCCGGGAACGAGAGCCCGGTGTCCACGACCACGATGCGGTCGTCGTACTCGACGACGGTCATGTTCTTCCCGATCTCGCCGAGGCCGCCGAGCGGGAGGATGCGCAGGGCCGAGCTCACGCTCGGCTCGCCGTGGAGGCCATTACACCCTGCTGAGGAGGCCCTGGCGCTCGAGCGCCGCGCGGATGGCGGCCTCCTCGTCGTCGGACGCGTCGACCATCGGCAGACGGAAGCCGCCGACGTCGTGGCCGAGGATCCTCATAGCGGTCTTGACCGGGATCGGGTTGGTCGTGACCGTGAGCGCCTCGAAGAGTGGTGTCAGCGAGTCGTGGATCTCCGCGCGCGCGTCCGGCTCGTCGATCATCCGGCGCATCTCTCGGCCCACGAGCTGCGAGGCGACGAGGATCCCGCCGGTGCCGCCGGCATCGAGGGTGCGGGCGAGGGAATCGTCGTTGCCGGCCAGCAGGTCGAGCCCCTCGATCGCTTGTAGATCCTCATAGCGGGCCTGCTTCACGGCGCTGACGTTCGGGATCTCGGCGAGCTCGCGCAGCAGGTCGTTGGGAATGTCGACGACGCAGCGCGACGGGATGTTGTAGACGATCACCGGCAGGTCGGTGGCGCCGGCCACGACCCGGAAGTGCTCGAGGATCCCGCGGCGGTTGGGCTTGTTGTAGTAGGGGGTCACGACCAGCACCGCGCCCACGCCGATCTCGGTGGCGCGCTCGGTGAGCTCGACCGAGTGCGCGGTGTCATTCGAGCCACTGCCGGCGACCACGAGCGAGTCGCCGCTCTCCGACACCCCGATCTCCCACAGCGCCGCCTTCTCGTCGTCTGAGAGCGTCGGGCTCTCGCCGGTGCTGCCGGCGAGCACCAGCCCGTCCGACCCTTCGGCGAGCAGGTGGCGCATCAGGTTGGCCGCGGCGTTCTCGGCCAGCCGACCGTCCGCGCGGAACGGGGTGACCATCGCGGTGAGGACGCCCTCGATGGTCATCGCGTTCGCGCTTCCCGCATCACGACGCGGCTACTGGAGCGGGCGGAACGGGTCCGGCGTCTTGTTGGCGTCGTCGCCTCCGTCGCTCGTGCGCTCGGGTTCCTCATCCTGGTGAGCAGGCGGGGCGGCACCGGCGGGCGCCGGGTCGGCCGGCGGTGCGCTCTCCGAGCCCGACGCGGGAGCGTTCGTCGACGGCGGGGCCGGGTCGGCGTACGCCGCGGCGCCAGGCGCGGGCGGGGCGCTCGAGGGCTGGTC
>JBPCMT010000137.1:0-2616 GCA_051001995.1 Thermoleophilaceae bacterium | reverse complement strand
TCGAGCTCGTGGCCGACGCCGGGCACTTCCTGCCCGAGGAGCGCCCGGAGCTGGTGGCGGAGAAGATGCTCGCGTTCTTCGCCGAGGCGGACGAGCCGGCCGCGGCGGCGAGCGGCCGCGAGACCGCTACCGCGGACTAGCGCTTGCTCGAGCGCCCCTGACTGCGACTCCCGCCTCGGAAACGGCCCGCAGCACCCTTTCGGGAACGCCGTCGGGCGCGACCAGCGAGGCGATCCGGTAGCTGGCGAGGATCGAGCGCAGCCGCCGCTCGACGAACGCGTCGTAGTCGCCGGCTGGAAATCGGCGCCGCCACTCCTCGCGCGGCGGCACGTGCTCCAGCCGCACGCCCCGCCCGGCGGCGACGTGCACCGCGTCGCAGTCCGAGATCACGAGGAGGTGCCCGGGATCGCCCTCTGCGCCGTCCGCCAGTCGCTCGACGAGCGTGGCCAGCTCGCTCTCGGACGCTCCCCACGCGAGCTGCGCAAGCGCGATCGTCGGGCCGGCCACGCGGCCTCGGCGGCGCTGCGCCGCGAGCATGGCCGCCCGCCACAGCGCCCACGCTGCGCGCGGCGGTACGCGCCGAACGAGCCACCGGTAGAGCCGCCTGAGCGCGTCCACGCCGGCTACTGCCCTCGCGCGGCGCCGGCGAGACCGGCCACGACGTCCGCGGCCGCGCGCGCGCCGTTCTCGAAGCGGAGCTCGCGCGCCCGGGCCGCCATCCGCTCACGTGAGGCGTCGTCGAGCAGTGCAGCCAGGTGCAGATCGAGATCGCCTTCGCTGCTCGACTCCCAGCTGCGTCCGGCTCCGGCATGCTCGGCGAAGCGGGCGCGGCCGACCTGGTCGTCGAGTGGAGTGCCCGCGTTCGGGATCAGCAGGCAAGGCAGGCCGTAGCCGATCAGCTCGTGGTAGATGTTGTAGCCGGCGCCCGAGATCGAGAAGTCGAACGCGCGGTAGACGCTCGCCAGCGGGTAGGTGGAGACCGTGGCGACTCCCTCGGGCAGCGGGACGGCGCGGCTTCGAAGCGGCGAGACCGCCACCACGACCTGTACGCGCGCGTCCCGAGCGAGCCGCTCGATGCACAGGCGGGCGCTCGGACCGAAGGCCTCGTTCTCCCAGCCCGGCTGCAGCAGCACGTTCACGCGGCCCGGATCCACGCCCAGGCGCCGCGCGGCCTCCTCGCGCGGGAGGAGCTCCGAGTCGTCGCTGAAGAGGATCGGCGGCACCTGGACGACGCCCCTGCGATCGCCCGCGGTGACGCCGGCATCTTCCTCGGCGGCAAGCTCCCCCGGCTGGACGATCGTCTCGAACTCGGGCTCGAACATGAGGTTCGCGCGACCCTCGCCGGCACGCCACATGCCGCGCCTGCACCACACCCGCTTCACGCCCGCGCCCCGGAGCGCCTCGAGCATCCCCGCGTACGGATAGGTCCCGTCGAAGACCACGACCGTCGGCTCGTACTCGGCGAGCAGGTGGCCGACGCGCCGCGCGAGGCGCATGTTCCACTGCGCGGAGCTCTCGCCGCTCGCGTCGCGCGAGGAGAAGTACTCGGCGAAGAAGCCCTGCGCACGCACGATCGGGAGCGCCTCCGAGAGCGTGAACACGATCGGCTCGACGTCGTCGGGGAGCCGCCGCGCGATCGCCATGCAGCGGGTCACGTGCCCGAGCCCGAAACCGTTACTCGTCGCGAACAGCGCCCGCGCCGGCCGCCGCGGGTTCACCCTCGCGCCCTGGCGAGCGCGTCGCGGTAGACGTCCGCCAGGAGCTCGCGCTCCTTCCTCCAGTCGAGCGAGCGCCCGGCGCGCTCCGCGGCCGCCCGCAGCTCCTCGTTGCGCTCGGGCGCGATCGTGGCGGCGAGCGCCGCGGCGATACCCTCGCTGTCCTCCGGGTCAACCGTCGTGCCGACGTCGTGGTCGCCCACGAAGCGAGCGATCATCGGGAGGTCCGACCCGACCACCGGGAGGCCGGCGCGCACGTACTCGAACAGCTTGTTGGGCAGCACGAGCCGGTGGCTCAGGCAGACCGGCTGGAACAGCGCCAGCCCGACGTCCGCGCCGGCCAGGGCGTCCACCACCTCGGTGGGGGGCACGGGGGGTGAGAACTCCACGCGGTCGTGCACTCCGGCAGATCGCGCCAGGTGCTCGAGCTCCGCGCGGTAGTCGGGCTCGACCGGCCCGAGCAGCCGCAGCGTGAGCCGGTCGACCGACGGAAGCGCGCGGATCGACTGCTCGATGCCGCGGTGGCGGAGGACGCCGCCGACGTAGATCGCCACGGGGCGGTGACCGTCGCGGCTCTTTGCGCGTTCGTGGCCGGATCGCCCGCCGGCGCTCTCGGCGGGAATGTTTCGCACCACCACCGGCTGCGGCACGCGGTAGCGGCGTGCCAGCACCTCGGCGTGGGCGGGGCTCGTCATCACGATCGCGTGGGCCAGGCGAGCGAACAGCGCCTCGCACGCGAGCAGCCACCAGCGCGCCTCCGGGCGCATGTTGCGATCGGGCCAGAGCTCGTGCGAGTCATAGACCACGGCGGAGCGGTGCAGCAGCCGCGCCGCGACGCCGATCCACATCGTGTTGTAGTCGTTGCACTGCACGAGCTCCGGGCGGAGGCGACGGACGGCGG
>JBPCMT010000136.1:0-2628 GCA_051001995.1 Thermoleophilaceae bacterium | reverse complement strand
GAGGGCGCCCGCAGCAGGCCGTCGCGCGTCCACTCGCGAAACCCCACCGCGCAGCTCAGCTCGGGCTCCACCCACACCGCGCCACGCGGGCCGCGCCCGCGTGCGAACGGATTGCGCTCGCGCTCGCGCGGCCCCAGGAGCCCCGCCAGCCGATCCAGCTCGCTCTCGGTGAAGCCGGTGCCCACGCGACCCGCGTACTGGAGCGCCCCTGCATCGTCGCGCCGGCCCACCAGCAGCGCGCCGATCCGTTCGCGCCGGCGCCCCTCGCCGGGCATCCAGCCGCCGATCAGCAACTCGACCTGCTCGAGGTTCTTCACCTTGACCCAAGCGGGGCTGCGACGACCGGGCCGGTAGAGCGAGTCGAGCCGCTTGGCGACGACGCCCTCGAGCCCCCGCTCGCGGCCCGCCGCCAGGAACGCCTCGCCGCCGCCCTCGCGCCGGCCCGACGTGTCCCACGCGGGACCCTTCAACTCGAGCTCCTCGAGCAGCTCGCGGCGCTCGGAGTAGGGCAGTTCGAGCAGCGACCTGCCGTCGAGATGGAGCAGGTCGAAGGCCATGTAGGCGACCGGCGTCGAGCGCCGGCGCTCGCGGATCTGGCGCTCGGAGGTGAGGTGGATCCGCTTCTGGAGGCGCTCGAAGCTCGGCCGCCCCTCGTCGTCGAAGGCCACGACCTCGCCGTCGAGCAGTGCCTCGCGGTCGCCGAGCGCGCGGTCCATGCGGCCGATCTCCGGGTACTGGGCGGTCACGTCGTTGCCGTTGCGGCTCACGAGACGGAGCCGGCCGGGCTCCACGTAGGCGAGCGCACGCACGCCGTCCCACTTGATCTCGTACGCCCAGCCGGCCTCGTCCCTGGGCAGTGCGCCGGGCGTGGCGAGCATCGGCACCAGGCGCTCCGGCAGCGGCTCGCGATCAGGGTCCTCGGGCGGGTCCATGCGGTGGATCATCCAGTCGCGCTCGTCGTGGCCGTCGCTGTCCGAACGGCCGCCGGACCCGCCGGTCGAAAATAGCGCGTAGCGCCCGTGCACCCGCTCGCCGTGGAAGGTCACCATCACCTTGCGGTCTTCCCACTTCTCGCACTCGTAGCTGCCGCTGTCGAAGATCACCACCCGTCCGGCCCCGTACTGCCCCGCCGGGATCTCGCCCTCGAAGTCGATGTAGTCGAGCGGGTGGTCCTCGGTCCGCACCGCCTTGCGGTTCTGGTCCGGGTCCCTTGGAATCCCGCGCGGTACCGCCCAGGACGCGAGTACACCGTCGCGCTCCAGCCGCAGGTCCCAGTGCAGCCGGGTGGCGTCGTGCTGCTGGATGACGAAGCGCCCGCCGGGCTCGCCGCCGCCCGCCCGCCCGTCGCTCGCGCCGTCGCCGCTGCTCCCACTCGGCTCCGGCGTCCGCTCCGGGTCGCGCTTGCGCCGGTAGGAGTCGAGTCGGTCAGCCACCGGCGTCGCCGCCGACGAGGCGTCGATCCCTACGGGGTCACGGTGGGCTTCGCCGCCAGCGCGGGGGACGCTGCACCGATGCCCTGCACATGGCCGCTGCCGCTGCCGGCCGCCGCGAGATCGACCTGAAGAGCGGCCATCAGCTGGCCGACCGGTCGATCCCTGAGGAGCGGGTCACGCAGCGGGACGTCGGGCCGGACCTGGTAGCGGTTGCGCCGGCCCTCCCTGGTGCGGACCAGATAGCCCTCGTCGCACAGGTCGCTGATGATCCGGTGCGCCGCCCGCTCCGTGATCCCGACGTGGTCGCCGACCTGGCGAAGCGTCAGACCCGGATTCTCAGCGACGCACAGCAGGGCCGTCGCGTGGTTCGTGAGGAATGTCCACTCGCGCACCGCGCCATGGTACCCGTCTAGCGGTTCCGCGTAAAGAAACCGGCGGTATGACTTGTCGTTCTTCCACCGCTCACGGAGTCATCCAAAAGTTTGGCCGGCGCGCAATGCGGAATAGGAACTCTGGTGAACCAGATGACGACTGACCCCCTCCACGCTCGACTCGACGCCCTCGTTGCCCATGGCGAGCGCGAAGGATGTGTGAACCTGTCCGAGCTGGCGGAGCTTGCCCAGGAGCTCGACGTCGACGACGACCGCGGCGAGGAGATGCACGAGCGCATCGAGGGGCGCGGTCTCGAGGTCTCGGACGACTGCGGGCGCTCCGACACCGGCGCGACGCGCTATGACAACGGCGACGTGGCCGGCACCACCACCGACGCGCTCCAGCTCTTCCTCAATGAGATCCGCCGCTACCCGCTGCTGACAAAGGAGGAGGAGGTCGGGTTCGCGAAGCGGATCGAGCAGGGCGACCTCGAGGCCAAGGAGCGGATGATCAACTCGAACCTTCGTCTGGTCGTCGCCAACGCCAAGAAGTACCAGGGCCAGGACCTGCCGCTGCTCGACCTGATTCAGGAGGGCATCTTCGGGCTCATCCGAGCGTCCGAGAAGTTCGACTGGCGCAAGGGCTACAAGTTCTCCACCTACGCGACGTTCTGGATCCGGCAGGCGATTCAGCGCGGGCTCGCGAACCGCTCCCGGACGATCCGCATCCCGGTGCACATCGGCCAGCGCGAGCGAAAGATCGCGCGCGCGGAGCGCGATCTGTCCACCAAGCTCGGCCGCGATCCGACCGAGGATGAGATCTC
>JBPCMT010000135.1:0-3086 GCA_051001995.1 Thermoleophilaceae bacterium | reverse complement strand
CCCGCGATCACGCCGTTGCCGGTCATGCCGATGTCGAAGCTGCGCGTGATCACCCAGATCGTGGCCATCGCGCCGAGCGCGCCGGCGGCGCCGCCGAGCACGGTCACGATCGCGACCTCGGCGAAGCGGCCGTCGGCGACCCCGAGCGTGGAGCCGGCGTTGAAGCCGAACCACCCCACGAACAGGATCAGCACGCCCAGGCCCACGAGCGGCATCGAGTGGCCGGGGATGACGTTCGGCTTGCCGTCGGCGCCGAACTTGCCCTGCCGCGGCCCGAGCAGCAGGAGCGCCGCCAGCGCACCGGTCGCCCCGAGCAGGTGGATCACCGTCGAGCCGGCGAAGTCCTGCATGCCGAAGTTCACCTGCAGCCAGCCGCCGCCGAAGATCCAGTGCGAGATCACTGGGTAGATCACCGCGCTGAAGACGACCGCGTAGATCAGGTAGGCGCCGAACTTGATCCGCTCGAGCGTCGTGCCCCACACGATCGCCAGCGAGACCGCCAGGAACGCGAACTGGAAGAAGAACTTCGCCGCAGGGTCGGCGGCCGAGAAAGCGAGCGCGGGTATCTCGAGGTTGGGCAGGTCGTTGAGGAAGAAGCCGGCGTTGCCCGCGAGCCAGCCGGCCGTCTCGCCGTCGGCGGGGACCTGCGTAGCGCCGAACGCGAGCGCGAAGCCCACCGCCCAGTAGCAGATGGCGGCGATCGACAGGTTCGCGATCACCTTCGCCACGATCGTTCCCGCGTTCTTCATGCGCGAGAAGCCGACCTCGAGCAGCAGAAAGCCAGCCTGCATCATGAACACGAGCACTCCGGCGACGAGCACCCACATCGTGTCGATGCGGCCGATGGTGTCCTGAATCGTTGGTTCCAAGCCAGCCTCCTGGGTCCGTTGGCGACCACGGCAGCTTGGAGGGTGGGCCGGCGCGCGTCATCCGCCCGCCGTACAGACTTTCCGGCGCGCGTTTCGACCTGTGTCTAAGTAGTCCCGCGGGCGTCAGGCGCCGCCGAGCGGCGCGACCTTCGCCTCGGCGCACCGCGCCAGCTCGCGCGGGTCGGCGCAGAACACCGTGTGGTCGTCGCCGCCGGCCGCCCACACCCGCTCGAGCGACAGCAGCGAGTCGTCCAGCACGACCGGCAGCCCGTGCCCGAGCGGCGGCACTCCGCCGACGGCGAAGCCGGTGGCTGCGCGCACCTCGCCGGGCGTCGCCGGGCGCGCGGCGGCGCAGTCGAGCGCGTCGCAGAGCAGGCTCGCATCGACGCGATGGGCGCCGGAGGTCACGCACACGACCGGCTCGCCGTCGGCCACGAACACGATCGACTTGGCGATCTCGGCCGGGCGGCATCCCACCGCCCGGGCCGCGTCCTCGACGGTCCGCGTGGAGGCGGCGAGCGTCTCCACCTCGACCGCGAGCCCGCGCTCGGCGACCGCCCTCACCACGCGCTCACGCATGTACGGGCTCCTCGCGCTCGACCGACGCTCGAGCCTCTACGTCGACTCCGGCGGCGGCGGCGAGCTCGTCCAGGCTGGCGCGCACGTCGAGCAGGAGGTCGTCGAGGTCGGACAGCGCGTCGTAGTCGGCGTTGAGTCCGAAGGAGATGCGTCCGTTGTAGCTCATGATCGCCACGCCGAGCGCCTGCTTGGGGGCGAGCGGCACCATCGGCAGCAGGTCGAGAAGCTCACGACCCTGGAGATAGAGCGGGAACTGCGGACCGGGAATGTTTGTGATCACGAGGTTGAAGACCCGCTGGACGGCGACGAGTCGCGCCGCCTGGCTCATGATCGTCGGCGGGGCGAAGCCGGTCAGCTCGGTCAGCACCTGCGCGCCGACGGCCTGACCACCCTCTTTTAAGTCGCGCGTCTCGGCGCTGATCGCGGCGAGGCGCGCCGCCGGATCGCCGACCCCGACCGGAAGCGTGGCCATCATCGCCGCGACCTGGTTGCCGAGCGCCCCGCGCGCGTCGTCGGAGCGGACGCTGACCGGGATCATCGCCTTGAGCTCGAGGCCCTCGGTCGCGACGCCGCGCCGGCGCAGGTGGCGGCGCAGCGCGCCGGCGACCGTCACCACCATCACGTCGTTGACCGTGCCGCCGAGCTCGTTCTTGACCGCCTTGACGTCGGCCAGCGAGCAGCCCACCCAGGTGAAGCGCCGATGCGAGCCGATCGCCTGGTTGTAGGGGGTCGCGGGCGCCCGCCTCAGGGTCGTGCCCACCATCGCCGCGAGACCGGACAGCACGGAGCGCGCCGCGGCGGCGGCTCGAGTCGGCCGCCGCGCCGCGGAGAGCGCGGATGCGGCGAGCTCCGCCGGCTGAGTGACGCGGTCGACCAGCGCCTCCGCCAGCAGCTGGGGGCCGGAGGGGAGCGGCCGCGGCAGCCAACGCCGGCCAGGGTCGGGCGGCACGTCCGGCTCGGGCTTCGTGTCGAAGAGGACGCTCACGATGTCCACCCCCGAGACGCCGTCGACGAGCGCGTGGTGAGTCTTCGAGATGACCGCGAAGCGCCCGCCCTCGACGCCGTGGACGACCCACATCTCCCACAGCGGCTTGTCGCGGTCGAGTCCCTGGGAGAAGACGCGTCCGGCCAGCGCCTTCAGCTGCTCCTCGGATCCCGGCGCCGGGAGGGCGGTCTCGCGGACGTGGTACGACAGGTTCAGGTGGGGATCGTCGACCCAGCGTGGCCGTCCCTGCCCGTAGGGCACGAACGCGAGCCGCTGGCGGTAGCGCGGCACCAGGTGCAGCCGCGCCTCGATCCCCTCGAGCAGCTCGTCGTAGGCGGGCGGCTCGCCGCTCAGGAGCATCAACGCCGCGACGTGCATGTGAGCGGAGTCGCTCTCGAGGTGGAGGAAGGACTCGTCGAGTCCGGTGAGCCGGTCGTCGCGCATATCGGGCGTCCTGCTTCCAATCTACTCCAGCGCCGGGCACGAGACACCCGTCGGGGAGCGCGAAACGCGCCTTGCAGCCTTCGGCCGGGCGGCCACGCGCTGGTACGCTCGCCGCGTCGGTTGGTGGGTCGATTCGATTTGAGCATGCGGGGGAGAGAGCGATGCGCCGGCTTGCGCGGCCATGGGCCGAGCGCGGCGCTCGCGCGCGC
>JBPCMT010000134.1:0-5498 GCA_051001995.1 Thermoleophilaceae bacterium | reverse complement strand
GGCCCCCGCGAGCAGGACCACGACGAGCGCGATGATCGACAGGTTGCGGCGCCGGCTGGTCACGGGAGGCCTGGGCCTACTTGGGCGTGAGGACCACCAGCAGCCCGCCGTCCTCGTCGTAGGCGGGGAAGATGTCCGCCTGCGCGGGCTCGGGGCGGTCGCCCTCGGCGTGGACGGTGACCGGCTTGTCCATCACCCGGACGCCCCACTCGAGCGCGGTGCCGATGTGGTCATCGCCATTCTCGAACTGGAGCCCGAAGACCTCTTGGACCGGGCGGCCGATCGCGTCGGTATCGCCGAGGCCGGTCAGCTCGCGCACGCCGCGGCCGAGGCCGATCACCTTCGCCTCGTGGTCGAGCACCACGAAGGCCGCGTTCGGGGCCGGGTAGTAGTCGTCGAGCAGCTCGAACAGGAACCCGAACCCGCACCGCTGGCAGCCGCGCGGGCGGTCCCGGAAGCCGGCCGTCCGGTCGGTCGAGACGCTGCGGTTACCGCAGTTCGGGCAGATGAAGTTTGGCATCGTCGGGCGAAAGGTTAGGGGTCGAGCCTCAAGGCGAGGTTACCCGGGGTCGATTCCCGGTCCGTGCACTGCCGCCGCCGAGTCGTAACGCTCCCGCGCCACCCGTCACGCGCCGTCCCGGATCCTCACCGGCATGGACGAAGGTTGGCCAATTGCGCACACCCTTCGTGCGCGACAAGACAAACTTGCTGTAGCGGCCCTGGCCGGACGCCAGTGGGGCGTCATCACCCGCGCCCAGCTCGAGCGGACCGGGGTGGGCCGACTGACCATATCCGGCTGGTTGCAGGACGGCCATCTCCATCGCCTCTACCCCGGCGTGTACGCCGTCGGCCACCGGGCGCTGTCGATCGAGGGCCGGCTCGCGGCGGCGCTCTTGTACGCCGGCCCCGGGGCGATGCTCAGCCACGCCACGGCCGCCTGGTGGTGGGGCCTCTGGGAGGCCGCTCCCTCTCGGATCCATGTCAGCGCTCCCGGCCGCCGACGGTCCGTCCCCGGCCTCGCCGTCCACGGACGGCGGCGGCTCGAGCGCGTATGGCACCGGCGCCTGTCGGTGACAACGGTCGCGCAAACACTGCTCGACCTGGCGATCGATGCGGCGCCGATGGCCCTCCGCCGCGCGCTGGCCGAGGCCGAGTACCGGCGGCTTGTCAAGCTCGACGCGGTGGCCGCGGTCGCTCGTCGCGGGGTCGCGGGCAGCGCGGCCCTCAACACCGCGGTGACTAGCCACCGCCCCGAGCTAGCCCTCACGCGGAGCCGTCTCGAAGAGCGCTTTCTCGCGCTGTGCGAGGCTGAGGCCATCCCAATCCCGCAGGTCAACGCGACTGTATGCGGGCTGGAGGTCGACGCGCTCTGGGAGGAGCAGCGGGTGGTGGTCGAGCTCGACGGGGGCGCCGCCCACGGCACGCCCGCCGCAGTCGAGCGCGACCGGCGCCGCGAGCTGCGACTGCGAGTGGCGGGCTATTTCGTCTTGCGCTACAGCCGCGGGCAGGTCTCCACGCAGCCCAGGACCGTGGCGGCGGACCTGCGGAGGACGCTCGCCGCGCGAGCCGTTGGCGCGCCGCACTGAGGCGCTAGAACAGGCTCGCGGCCGATGGACGCTTCGGCGGCAGGCCGAGGTGCGCGTGCGCCGCCGCCGTTGCCACCCGGCCCCTGGCGGTGCGCTTCAAGAACCCGCGCTGGAGCAGATAGGGCTCGTAGACGTCCTCGATCGTGTCGGACTCCTCGCCGACGGCGACCGCGAGCGTGGACAGGCCCACCGGCCCGCCCTCGAACTTCTCGCACACCGCGCGCAGGATGTCGCGGTCGAGGCGGTCGAGCCCCTCGGCGTCCACCTCGAGCAGGTCGAGTGCCTCGCGCGCAACGCTCGCGTCGATTCGCCCGCTGCCGCGGACCTCGGCGTAGTCGCGCGCGCGCTTGAGCAGGCGGTTGGCCACGCGCGGTGTTCCGCGCGATCGCGCCGCGATCGCGGACGCGCCGGCCTCGTCCATCTCCACGCCGAGAATGCCCGCCGAGCGGCGCACGACGGCCGCGAGGTCGTCCTCGCCGTAGAGCTCGAGCCTGTGGGTGACGCCGAAGCGGTCGCGCAGCGGCGTGGTGAGGAGGCCCGCGCGGGTGGTCGCGCCGACCATCGTGAAGTCGGGCAGGTCGAGCGTCACGACCCGCGCGCCCGCGCCCTGACCAACCGTGATCGGCAGCTTGCGATCCTCCATCGCCGGATAGAAGGTCTCCTCCAGCGCGCGCGGCAGCCGGTGGATCTCGTCCACGAAGAAGACCGAGCGCGGCTCGAGCGCGGTCAGGTAAGAGGCGACGTCGCCCTTGCGCTCGAGCGCGGGCCCGGCCGTCTGCACGAACGGCACGCCCAGCTCGGCTGCGACGATCTGCGCGAGCGAGGTCTTCCCCAGGCCGGGAGGTCCGGCGAGGAGCACGTGGTCGAGCGCCTCGCCGCGCCCCTGCGCGGCCTCGATGAAGACCGCCAGCTGCTCCTTGATCGACGGCTGGCCGACGAAGTCCGCGAGCCGCGATGG
This sequence comes from Thermoleophilaceae bacterium, assembly GCA_051001995.1. GTDB lineage: Bacteria > Actinomycetota > Thermoleophilia > Solirubrobacterales > Thermoleophilaceae > CAWEHQ01. The sequence goes on along the minus strand of JBPCMT010000134.1, from coordinate 2,954 downwards.
CCTCAGTGAGCGGTCGAGGTCCTCCTCTCCGGCCGCTACGGCGGGCGCCTGGACGCGGTCGGCCGCCTCGTCCTCGACTCCGGGCGTGCGAATGCCGCCGGAGCGGGTCACCCGCGATCCACCGGATGCCGCCTCATCGCGCCGCCCTCAGCGCGCCGGCGATCAGGTCCTCGGCGGTCTCGCCGGATGCATGCTCGAGCAGCTGATCGGCCTCGTCGGCGCCGAAGCCCAGCCCGACCAGGCCCTCGCGCGCGAGTGTGCGCGGGTCGTCGGAGCGGCTGATCCGGATCTCGTCCACGGCGGCGTCCACGACCTTCTCCTTGAGCTCGACGATGACCCGCTCGGCGGTCCGCCTGCCGATTCCCGGGACGGCCTGGAAGCGCGCGGTGTCGCCCGAGGAGATCGCGTTCAACAGCTCCCGCGGTGTTCCGCCCGAGAGCACCGCGAGCGCGACCTTGGGGCCGACGCCCTGGACGCCGACGAGCATCAGGAAGAGGTCACGCTCCTCCTCGCCGGCGAACCCGAACAGGTGCATGCCGTCGTCGCGGAGCACGAGGTGGGTGTGCAGCCGCGCCTCGGCGCCGGCGGCCGGCACGGAGCGCAGCGTCTCCGCCGAGACCGCCAGCCGGTAGCCGACGCCGCCGCACTCGACTACCACGTGGTCGGCGCGGCGCGCCACGACCGGCCCGCGGACCGAGGCGATCACCGGACGCCCTCGGGGACCGGCACCGCCGCCCGCATGGCGCTCCCATTGGCGTGGCAGATCGCGACCGCGAGCGCGTCCGATGCGTGGTCGTCGGCTGGCGGCTCAGGCAGCGAAAGCAGCGCCCCGACCATCCGCTGAACCTGGTCCTTGGCCGCCGCGCCGCTGCCGCACACGGCCTGCTTGACCGCCTGCGGGGTGTAGGAGAAGCAGGGGACGCCGGCCAGGCCGGCGGAGAGCATCACGGCGCCCCGCGCCTGACCGACGGCGAACGCGGTCCGGACGTTCTGGCCGAAGAACAGGTCCTCGACCGCAACGGCGCCCGGCCGGTACTCGGAGATGATGTCGCACACCTGCCCGTGGATCCGGGCGAGGCGTCGCTCGAGCGGCTCGCTCGGGCCGGTGCCGATGACGCCGCCGTCGAGCGCCGCGAGCCGCTGCCCGCGCGAGAGCACCACGCCGTACCCGGTATGGGCGGTGCCCGGGTCGATGCCGAGGACGATCACCACGAAGGGGATTCTGCGTACGGCCCCGGACGCCTGCCCGGGTCGGGCGGTCCCGCGTCAGCGCCGCGAAGGTCCGTCGGCGGGCGTCAGCGCCGCGAGGGCCGCGCCCGCCGCAGCCAGGAGTCGTCCTCCGGCTCCGGCTCCTGCGAGAACCCGGCGCGCCCGAGGCCCGGCGCCCCGGTGATCCCATCGGCCTTGAGCTGCTCGATCGTCCGCCGGTAGAGGCGGTTGACCTTGCGCTGCTCGCTCTCTGAGAGCTCGGTCTTCCAGCGACCGACGTTCGCCGCTTCGGCGCTGATCTCGCGCCTGAAGTAGCGCCGGATACGCGTCTCGTCCTCGATGCCGAGGAACCTGAGCACGCGCGTGTAGGTGCGCGGCCGCTTGCGCTCGGCGAGGTCCTCGAGGTGCACGATGTAATAGCTCTCGGCGGGTATCCGGCTGGTGGCCGCGTGACACTCGCGCATGCGCTCCTCCCACCAGTCGATCGCGCCCGTCACGGATGCCGGCCCCCACGGCTTGCGGATCACGGAGCAGGCGACGTCACGGCCGTCGCGGACCATGTGGATGATCTTCATCCGGGGGAAGATCGCGTGGAGGGTCTCCGCGGCCGCCACCGTCGGCGGGGTCTGCTCGATCCAGGTCGGCTTGCCGGCCTTGCGGGCGACCGGGTCTACCAGCGCGTGCATCAGCCGCTCGCAGGCGCGCCGGACATCCTCCTCGTAGTCGCGCAGGAACCGCTCGAGCGCGCCGTCGTAGGCCTGGCGATCGAGCTTCGCGTAGAGGCCGCGTGGCTCGCCGTCGGCGCCGGTGCGCCGCCAGAAGCGCCCGCGCATGTTGGCGACGAACTCCTCGGGGCCGAGCTCGCCGCTGAGCAGGTCGGGAAAGCCGCCGCGGTCGGTGTGGAAGCGCATCTCGCGCGAGAAGTAGTGGTAGGCCGAGTGCTGGCCGAGCATGCGTGCCATCGCGTGCGTGCCGCTGCGGCCGGTGCCGCCTACGAACACCGGCGTGGCCGCTCTGGGCGGCAGCGCCGCCTGGGCTCGATCGCTCATGGCAGGTCGGCGAGTCGGGATCGCGCCATCGCGCTGACGTTACCGACTGCGGATCGAGCGCCCGAGGCGCCGCGCCAGGCGCATGCGCCAGTACCAGGGGGGCTGGCCGAGCTCCGCGAGCCGGGCCTCGAGCCGCTCGGCGCGCAGGCGCTCCTCGTGCGCCCTGATCCGCTCGCGGACCGCCCGCTCGGCGAAGCGGTCGGCACGCGACTGGAGCGTGTCGGCCCTGCCCTGGTGACGCAGGTGCTGCGTCCGCTCGTGGTCGAGGTCCGTGGCGGCGGCGAGCGGTCCGTGCTCCGTGACCCGGGGTTCGGCGGCACCGCGGCGGCGGACCGAGACCTCGACGCCCGATACCCAGCGCTCGCCGAAGAGGCTGCCGAGCAGGACGGCGGGGTCGGTCGGGTCCAGCGACGCGCTGCCGTTGTCGCCAGGGGGGACGAGGGGCATGTCCACGACCTGCTCCGGGGCGGGATCGGCCGGCTCGTGGGTGCGCAGGTACGCGGAGAGGCGGCGGGCGCGAGCCAACGGCCCGGTGGCGGCGACCTCGACCATCGCATTGCGCGGGACCTCGCCCGGCACCGTCACGTGCAGCGCCCCCACCCCCTCCGCTTCGATCAGCTCGCAGAGGTCAGACAGCGTGCGCTCGTCGGCGAGCGCGAGCGCCGGCCATGCGACCTGGTAGGGGGCGTCGGCGCA
>JBPCMT010000133.1:0-8996 GCA_051001995.1 Thermoleophilaceae bacterium | reverse complement strand
CGTCTTCGTGCTCACCCACCATGGGCGCGACCCGCTCACGCTCTCGGACACGACGTTCACCTTCGTCACCGATGGTGTCGAGTCGGCCCTGGAGCAGGCGAGGGCGGCGGCCGCCGGTAAGGACGTCACGGTCGGCGGCGGTGCCGATGTCATCAACCAGTACCTGTCGGCCGGACTCGTCGACGAGCTCGAGCTGAACATCGTCCCGCTGGTGCTCGGCGGCGCGGCCCGGCTGTTCGAGGGCGTCGGCTCCGACCTGACGCTGGAGCAGGTCCGGGCGGTCGAGGCGCCTGGATTGACTCACCTGAAGTACCGCGTAGCGCCTCCTACCCGGCGCTGAAATCAACCAGCCGCCGGGCGTCGGGCTCACGCGGTATTCGACCCTCTCAGCCGGGCGCGCCGTCCTCGCGCGGTTCCAGCCCCAACTCGTCCGCCCGCTCCTCCATCGCCGCGATCACGAACGCAACGTGCCCGTCGAACTCGACGCCCAGGTCCTCCGCTCCCCGGCGCACGTCGTCGCGATCGACCCCCGCCGCGAAGCTCGGTTGCTTGAGCTTCTTCTTCACTGACTTCGGCGTCATGCCCACGATCCCGGTGGGCCGCACCATGGCGCAGGCCGCGATGAAGCCGGAGAGCTCGTCGACGGCGTAGAGGGTCTTCGCCATCGGCGAAACGCGTGGAACGCGCAGGAAGTCGGCGTGCCCCGCCACCGCGTCCACGACCTCCGGTGGGTAGTCGAGCCGCTCGAGCTCCTCGATCGCCATGCGCGGGTGGCCGGTCTCGAGGTCCGGGTAGCGCTCGTAGTCGAGGTCGTGCACGATCCCGGTGACCGCCCACAGCTCCTCGTCCTCGTCCCACTCGCGCGCGTAGGCGCGCATCGCGGCCTCCACGCCCAGGACGTGCTTGCGCAGCGAGTCGGACTCGGTCCACTCGCAGAAGAGCTGCCAGGCCTCATCGCGCGCGGGTCGCACAGGATGGAAGTTAGCGGGGTGCAACCACCGCAGAACGACGCGGCCGTCGCCGGGTGCTTCGATACCCTTGCCAGGCTCGTCAGGCCGGGCCTCGACCCCTTTCACGCATGGAGAAATTCGTCATCGAAGGCGGCTACCCGCTGTCCGGCACGCTCGTGCCGTCCGGGAACAAGAACGCCGCGCTGCCGGTCCTCGCCGCCTCGCTGCTGACCGAGGAGGACGTCGTCTTGCGCAACGTCCCGCGGATCACCGACGTCGAGGCCATGCTCGAGCTGCTGACGGGGCTCGGCGTCAGGGTCGAGTGGCGCGAGGAGAGCGTGGTCGCACTCAACGCCGGCAACCTCCAGCGCACCGACGTCGACGCCGACGTGGCGAGCAGGATCAGGGCATCGTTCCTCACCGCGGGGCCGCTGCTCGCGCGCTGCGGCGAGGTCCACATGCCGCCGCCGGGCGGCGACGTGATCGGGCGGCGGCGCCTCGATCCCCACCTCGACGCGTTCAGGGCGCTCGGCGCCAGCGTCGAGGCCGACCGCTCCTACCGCCTGTCGGCCCCGGGCGGCCTCAGGGCATGCGACTTCTTCATGGACGAGCCCTCGGTCATGGCCACCGAGAACGCCCTCATGGCCGCCGCGCTCACACCTGGCTCGACCGTGATCCACAACGCGGCGTCCGAGCCGCACGTCCAGGACCTCGCCCGTCTGCTGCTCCAGATGGGGGCCGGGATCGAGGGGATCGGCTCCAACGTGCTGATCGTCCACGGGCGCGAGTCGCTCGGCGGCGCCGACTACACGATCGGGCCGGACTACATCGAGATCGGCAGCTTCATCGCGCTGGCTGCCGTGACCGGCGGCGAGCTGCGGATCACGGACGCCGCGGAGGCGGATCTCCGCATGACCAAGCTCGTGTTCGAGCGCGTCGGCTGTCGCATCGAGCGCGACGGCGACGACGTCGTGGTCCCGCCGGAGCAGCGCCTGCGCGTCCGCGACGATGCCGGCGAGGCGATCTCCAAGATCGAGGACGGCCCCTGGCCCGCCTTCCCCGCGGACCTGACCAGCATCGCGCTCGCGCTAGCCACGCAGGCCGAGGGGATGGTGCTGATCTTCGAGAAGATGTTCGAGAACCGCCTGTTCTTCGTGGACAAGCTCGTCTCCATGGGCGCTCGGGTGATCCTGTGCGATCCGCATCGTGCGGTCGTGTCGGGCCCGAGCCGGCTTCACGGCGAGCGCATGGAGAGCCCCGACATCCGCGCGGGAATGGCGATGCTCATCGCTGCGCTGTGCGCGGAGGGCGTGTCGGAGATCGGCAACGTCGGCCAGATCGACCGCGGCTACGAGCGCATCGACGAGCGCCTGCGCGCGCTCGGTGCGCGCATCGAGCGCGTCGGCGTCGGGCTGGAGGCCCGCTAGCGCGCCGCCGGCCGCGCGTCCGGCGACGCCGCCGGACCAGGGAGTCCTGAGATGATCGGAGCCACGCCGCCGGGGACGCGCGACGTCCTGCCGGATGAGATGCGCGAGATCCGCGCGATCTCCGACCGCCTGCGGGCGGCGTTCGAGCGCGCCGGCTACGGAGAGATCTGGACCCCCGCGCTCGAGTACGAGGACGTGCTCTCGCGCGGCGACGAGCGGGCAGCCGGCGCCGGCTACCGCCTCTTCGACGAGCGCGGGCGCGTGCTCGTCCTGCGCTCCGACATGACGATCCCGATCGCGCGCGTCGTGGCCTCGCGCCTGAACGACGTAGAGCCCCCGATCCGCCTCTCATACCTGGCTCACGCCTACCGGGCGGGAGAGGATGCGCCGGCCCAGTCGCGCGAGTTCCTCCAGGCCGGCGTCGAGCTCGTGGGCACGCCGGCGCCCGACGGCGACGCCGAGGTGATCGCGCTCGTCATCGGCGCGCTCTCCGACGCCGGGCTCGGCCGCCACCGGGTCGGCGTCGGCGACGGGTCGCTGTACCGCGGCGTGCTCGAGAGCCTCGAGGTGCCCGAGGCGGAGCGCCACGCCCTGATGGAGGCGCTGTCCCGGCGCGACCTGGTCGCTCTCGAGCGGCGCGTCGCGGGCCTCGGGGTGTCGCGGGCCGCGCGCGAGCTGCTCACGTCGCTGCCCGCCCTCCGCGGCGGGCCGGAGGTGCTCGACCGCGCCGACGGGCCGGTGGCGCGCGCCGCGGAGAACCTCCGCGCCTGCCACGAGCTGCTCGCGGAGCGGGGCATGGCCGAGCGCGTGATCTTCGATCTCGGCCTGGTTCGCGAGCTCGGCTACTACACCGGCGCGGTGTTCGAGCTCTACGACCCGGCGGTTGGCTTCGCAATCGGCGGCGGCGGCCGCTACGACGAGCTGGTCGGGCGCTTCGGCAGGCCGATGCCGGCGTGCGGCGTCGCGCTCGACCTCGAGCGCGTCCACATGGCGGCCACCGCCGAGGAGCGGCTCGACCGCGAGGCCGGCCGCGTGCGGGAGGGCGTCTCGTGACGGCGGGAGGGAGGCCGACGATGGCCGATGCCGCCACCGGGCCGCGGGACGACCTGACGATCGCGGTGCCGCGCGGCGCCCTGTTCGCCGAGACGCTCGACCTCCTGGAGCGCCTCGGGATCGACGTCGCGGAGGTGCGCGGCAACGAGCGGCGGCTGCTGTTCGCCGACGCGGGCATCGTGACGGTGCGCCCGAGCGACGTGCCCACCTACGTCGAGCACGGCGCTGCCGACATCGGGATCACCGGCAAGGACGTGCTGCTCGAACAGCCCGAGCGCGCCGTCTACGAGCTGCTCGACCTCGGCTACGGCCGCTGCCGCATGGTGGTCGCGGCCAGGGCCGGGGACGACGCGATGGCCGAGTCGTTGCGGCGCCTCGGCTCGGTGAGGGTCGCGACCAAGTACCCGCGCATCGCCTCTCGGCACTTCGCCGCGACCGGGCGCCAGGCTGAGATCGTCGAGGTCAAGGGCTCCGTGGAGCTCGCGCCGCTGACCGGGCTCGTGGACGCGATCGTGGACCTGACGGCCACCGGCAGGACGCTCGCCGAGAACCGGCTCGAGGAGCGCGAGCAGGTCGAGGTCTGCACGGCGCGGCTGGTGGCGAACCCGGTGGCGCACAAGCTCAAGGCCGAAGCGATCGACGTGCTGGTGGCGCGCATCAAGGAGCGCAACGGATGCGCGTGAGGCGGCTTCCCGCCGGCGCCGCGGCCGGGTCCGTGCGCGCGCTGGTCCCCTCTCCGCGCGCGGTGGAGGCGGATGTGCGCGCGATCGTGGACGAGGTCCGCGCCGGCGGCGACGAGGCGGTCAGGCGCCTCACCGAGCGCTTCGACCGCGCCGAGGTCGCGCCCGAGCGCCTGGCGGTTCCGCCGGCCGAGATCGAGGCCGCGCTCGGGACGCTCGAGCCCGCGCTGCTCGCCGCCCTGCGGGCGGCCGTCGCCAACGTCCGCGCGGTGGCGAGGGCGCAGCTTTCCGGCGGCATCGAGGTCGAGCTCGACGACGGCCAGCGCGTGGAGGTCGCCGAGCTTCCCGTGCGGCGCGCCGGCGCGTACGTTCCCGGCGGCCGCGCGGCGTACCCGTCCACGCTCGTGATGTGCGCGGTGACCGCTCGCGTGGCCGGCGTTGACGAGCTCGCCGTCTGCGCCCCGCCGGGGCCGGGCGGCCGGGCGCACCCGGTCGTGCTCGCCGCCTGTTGCCTCTGTGGCGTGACCGAGGTCTACCGGATGGGCGGCGCACAGGCGATCGCGGCGCTGGCGCTCGGCACCGAGTCGGTCCCGGCGGTCGACGTGATCGTGGGACCCGGCAACGCGTACGTCCAGGAGGCCAAGCGCCAGCTCGTCGGGCTGGTCGGGATCGACGGCCTGGCGGGGCCGAGCGAGCTCGTCGTCGTCGCCTCGCGGGGAGCCGATCCCGAGCTCGTCGCGCTCGACCTGCTGGCGCAGGCGGAGCACGGCGACGACGCGCTGCTTGCGCTGATCTCACCCGACCCGCGACTGCTGGACGAGGTAGCCGCCGCTGCGACGGACCTCGCGGCGGAGCGACCCTCCGTCGCGGACGCGGCGCTCGCGCTCGTGCCGGTCGAGGACGCCCGCGCCGGCGTGCGGCTGGCCGACGCGATCGCCCCCGAGCACCTGGAGCTCGTGGGGGCCGAGGCGGAGGAGCTGGCCGGGCGCGTGCGCGCCGCCGGGTGTCTGTTCGTGGGCGCGCAGGCGGGCACCGCATTCGGCGACTACGTCGCCGGCTCCAACCACGTGCTGCCGACGGGCGGCAGCGCACGCTTTCAGAGCGCCCTGTCGGTGGCCACGTTCCGTCGCAGGATGGCGCGCGTATCGTTAACCGGCGCCTCCGCCTGGCCGCTCGCGGCTGCGGGAGGCGCGATCGCGCGCGCCGAGGGGTTCCCGGTCCACGCCGAGTCGATGGAGCGACGCGCGGGAGCCCGAGCATGAGCCGGACCGCCGACATCACGCGCTCCACCGCCGAGACGGAGGTCCGGCTGACGCTCGCGCTTGACGGCGCGGGGGAGGGGATGCGCCGGACCGGGGTCGGGTTCTTCGACCACCTGCTGGACGCGCTCGCGCGCCACGGCGGCTTCGATCTGGACGTCGAGACGCGCGGGGACGTCGAGACGGGCCCGCATCACACCGTCGAGGACACGGGGATCGCCCTGGGCCAGGCGCTCGACACCGCGCTCGGCGACCGGGCCGGGGTCGTCCGGTTCGGGCAGGCGCTCGTGCCGATGGACGAGGCGCTCGCGAGCTGCGCGATCGACCTCTCCGGGCGTCCGTTCGCCGCCTTCTCGGCTGACCTGCCGCCGGTGGCGATCGGCGACTTCGACGCCGACCTCGCCGAGGAGTTCGTCCGCGCGGTCGCGAGCGCGGCGCGGCTCACCGCGCACGTCCGCATCGAGGCCGGCGCCAACGCGCACCACATGGTCGAGGCCGCCTTCAAGGCCTTCGCGCGGGCGCTGCGCGCCGCCGTGGCGATCGACCCGCGCGAGCGCGGCGTCCCCTCGACCAAGGGCGTCCTGTGACCGGCGGGCAGATGCCGAGGATCGCGGTGCTCGACTACGGCATGGGCAATCTGCGCTCGGTCGAGAAGGCGCTCGCGCGCGTCGGTGCCGCGCCGGAGATCACGAGCGATCACGAGCGCGTGCGAGGCGCCGACGGCGTGGTCCTGCCCGGCGTCGGGGCGTTCCCGGAGGCGATGGCGGCCGTGCGCGAGCGCGGCCTCGACGACCTGGTCCGCGAGCGCGTGTCGGCCGGCGTGCCCACGCTCGGGATCTGCCTCGGCATGCAGCTCCTGTTCGAGTCGAGCTCCGAGCACGAGGGCGCGCGCGGGATCGGCCTGCTCGAGGGGCGGGTCGCGGCGCTCGGCTCCAACGGGCTCAAGCTGCCCCAGATCGGGTGGAACCCGGTCGACTGGCGGCGCGATTCGCTTCTGCTCGACGGACTGCCCCAGCCGTGCGCCTTCTACCACGTGCACTCCTTCGCGCCGGTGCCCGAGCGCGCCGGGGACGTGCTGGGTACGGCGACCTACGGCGCCGATTTCGTCTCCGCCGTGGAGCGCGGCCGCCTGTGGGGCGTGCAGTTTCACCCCGAGAAGTCCGGCGAGCACGGCCTGCGCCTGCTGGCCGCCTTCGCCGCCGCGTGCAGCGCGTGAACCTGCTGCCGGCGATCGACATCCGCGACGGCCGCGCGGTGCGGCTGCGCCAGGGCGACTTCGAGCGCGAGACCGTCTACGCCGACGACCCGCTCGAGGCCGCTCGCGCGTGGGTCGAGGCAGGAGCGCGCTCCCTGCACGTGGTCGACCTCGACGGCGCGAGGCGCGGGGAGCCGGCGAGCATCGCCCACCTGGGCCGGATCGCCGCCGAGGTCGACGTGCCGGTCCAGTACGGCGGTGGGCTGCGGACCGTCGCCGCGGTGGAGGCCGCGCTCGCCGCGGGGGCGGACCGCGTCGTGCTCGGCACCGCCGCGCTCTCCGACGACGCGTTCCTCGACGCCGTGCTCGAGCGCTTCTCCGACCGTGCCGCCGTCGCGGTGGATGCCCGCGCGGGGGAGGTGGCGGTGGCGGGTTGGACGCGCGCAAGGGGCGAGCGCGCGGAGGCGGTCGTCAGGCGGCTCTCGCAGCGGGGGGTCGCCAGGCTCGTGTACACCGCCGTGGACCGCGACGGCATGCTGGACGGACCCGACCTCGACGCGCTGCGCGCGGTCGCGGCAGTCGCCGGCGAAGGCACCGCGCTCGTCTACTCGGGCGGCATCGGGTCGCTCGATGACCTGCGCTCCGTCGCGGCGCTTCGCATCGATCGCCTCGAGGGCGTGATCTCCGGAAAGGCTCTGTACGAGCGGCGCTTCAGCGTGGCCGCGGGACAGGCGGCCCTCGACGGCGCGGGCGCCGCGGCGCGCTGAGGCGCGTCTCACCCGCCGACCGTGCTGCTCAAGCGCGTCATCCCGTGCCTCGACGTGGACCGCGGCCGCGTGGTCAAGGGGACCCGCTTCGTGGGCATCCGCGACGCGGGGGACCCGGTGGAGCTGGCCGCCCGCTACGAGGCCGAGGGCGCCGACGAGCTCGTCTTCCTTGACATCACCGCGTCGCACGAGAAGCGGGCGACGATGGTCGACCTCGCGCGCCGTACGGCGGACGACCTCTTCATCCCGTTCACGCTCGGCGGCGGGATCCGCTCCGCCCAGGACGCCCAGGCGGTGCTCGACGCGGGCGCCGACAAGGTCTCGGTGAACTCGGCTGCGGTGGTGGCGCCCGAGCTGCTCGACGACCTGGCGCGGGTCTTCGGCGCCCAGTGCGTGGTGCTCGCGATCGACGCCCGCCGGAACGCGAAGGGGGGCTACGAGGTGTTCGTGAACGGGGGCCGGCGCGCCACCGGTCGCGACGCCGTGGAGTGGGCGCGCGAGGGCACGGCGCGTGGTGCCGGCGAGATCCTCCTGACCTCGATGGACCGCGACGGGACCGAGGACGGCTACGAGCTCGAGCTGACGCGCGCCGTGGCCGACGCCGTGGACGTGCCGGTCATCGCCTCCGGCGGCGCCGGCCGGCCCGAGCATCTGGTGGAGGCGATCGAGGCCGGCCGCGCCGACGCCGCCCTGTGCGCGTCGATCTTCCACTACGGCGCCTACACGGTCGCGGAGGCCAAGCGGGCGATGGCGGCCGCGGGGATCGCGGTCCGATGAGCGCCGTCGACCCCGAGCTCGCGCGACGGATCGCCGAGCTCCCGGGGATGGAGAGGCTGCTGCCGGCGCTCGCGGGCCTGCCGCCGGCGTTCCTGGTCGGCGGCGCCGTGCGCGACCTCCTGCGCGGCGCCGAGAGCGTGGACGTGGACGTGGCGATCGAGGGCGACGCCCTGGCCGCCGCCGCGGTGCTGGCCGATCGGCTCGAGGGCGAGGTCACGACGCACGAGCGCTTCGGGACGGCGACGGTTCGCGCCGGGGAGCTGGCGCTGGACCTGGCCGCGACGCGCAACGAGCGCTACGCGCGGCCAGGCGCCCTGCCGGACGTCGAGCCGGCCTCGCTGGCCGAGGACCTCGCGCGACGGGACTTCACGGTCAACGCGATGGCGGCGTCGCTCGCGCCGGACGAGCTCGGGCGCCTGCACGACCCGCATTCGGGGCTCGCGGACCTGCGCGCCGGGGCGATCCGCGTGCTCCACTACCGCAGCTTCGCCGAGGATCCGACGCGGCTGCTCCGCGCCGTCCGTTACGAGGTGCGCCTGGGCTTCACGATGGACTCCGCCACCGAGGGGTGGGCGCGCGAGGCGGTGGTCGAGCGGGCGCCGGCGACGGTCTCCGGGTCGCGCGTCCGCGATGAGCTGCTCGACCTCCTGGGCGAGGATGAGGTGGCGGCCGGCATCGCCCGCGTGCGCGGCCTCGGGCTCGATCGCGCTCTGCACCCGGCGCTCACGGCCGACCCGGAGCTGGTGGCCGGCGCGGCGCTCGGAGCGGTCGAGACGGGCGCCGACCGGGTGCTCGCCGCGCTGGCGGCGCTCGTTGCGGGCGCTCCTGACGAGCTCGCCGGCTGGCTGGACGGCCTGGGGCTGGGGCGCGCCGAGCGCGACCGGGTGG
>JBPCMT010000132.1:0-3577 GCA_051001995.1 Thermoleophilaceae bacterium | reverse complement strand
CCCGTCGCGCCAGTCCCTCGCCGCCGCCGCGCATGACCGCGTCGTGGTTCCAGCGGAAGGCCGGGCGCAGCAGCGGCGCGAGCCGGTTCATCCACGGCGTCGTGGTCGCGACGTCCCACTCGTAGATGACGGCCGTCACGCCGTCGCGCTCGAACAGGCGCCAGCGACCGCGGCCCTCGAGCTCTCCGCTGGTGACGCCCTCGATCCGAAATGGACGCTCGACGACAGTGGTGCGGCTCTCGAACTCGACCGCGTACGGCAGGCGGCTGCGCCATCGCTGTCGCGCGACGCTGCCCACCTTCTGCTCGCCCCCGGGGTCGAGCTCGACGACGCTCTCGACCCCCGGCCACCACTCGGGCCAGCGCTCGGCGTCGTGGATCGCCTCCCAGACCGGCTCGACAGGTGCCTCGATCACCCAGGTGGTGAGGAAGCGGTAGTCCAACAAAACGCGGTCAGCCGTCGAGCGACACCATCACGTGCTTGATCTGGGTGTAGTCCTCGAGCGAGTACATCGACAGATCCTTGCCGTACCCGGACTCCTTGTAGCCCCCGTGGGGCATCTCCGCGGCGAGCGGGATGTGGTCGTTGATCCAGACGCAGCCGAAGCGCAGCGCGTTGGCCACCCGCATCGCGCGCGCGACGTCGCGCGTCCACACCGACGACGCCAGCCCGTAGCGGGTCGCGTTCGCCCACTCGATCGCCTTGGCCTCGTCGTCGAAGCGCTGGACCGTGATCACGGGGCCGAAGATCTCGTCCCTGACCATCTCGTCGCCCTGCTCGAGCCCGGCTACCACGGTCGGCTCGAGATAGAAGCCCGGCAGGTCCGGCTCGCCACCGCCGGTCACGACCTCGGCCCGCTCGGGCCGGCGCGCGAGGAAGCCCTCGACGCGCTCGCGGTGGCGGGCGGAGTTGAGCGGCCCGAGCGTCGTGTCCGCGGACGACGTGTCGCCCATCACCTGGGCCCTGGCCTGCCCGGCGAGCCCTGAGACCACGTCGTCGTACACGCCCTTCCCGGCCAGCACGCGCGTCGCGGCGGTGCAGTCCTGGCCGGCGTTGTAGTAGCCGGTCCCGGCGATCGTCTCAAGCGCGGTCTCCATCTCGACGTCGTCGAAGACGACCACCGGCGCCTTGCCTCCGAGCTCGAGGTGGACGCGCTTGACCGTTTCCGCCGCGACGCTCGCGATCCACTTGCCGGTGGCGGGCGAGCCGGTCAGGCATACCATGTCGACGTCGGGGTGGGTCACGAGTGCGGCGCCCGCGGGGTCGCCGTGCCCGGTGACGACGTTCAGCACCCCGCGCGGCAGGATGTCGGCGGCGAGCTCGGCGAGCTTGAGCGTGCTGACGGGCGTCGTCTCCGCCGGCTTGAGCACGATCGTGTTGCCGGTCGCGAGCGCGGGGCCGATCTTCCAGATCGCCATCATCAGCGGGTAGTTCCACGGCGTGATCTGACCGACCACGCCCACCGGCTCGCGGCGGACGATTGAGGTGTAGCCCTCCAGGTACTCGCCCGACGCCTTGCCCTCCATGCAGCGCGCGGCGCCGGCGAAGAACCGCAGCTGGTCCACCATCGCCGGTACCTCGTCCTCGAGGAAGGCGTGGCGCGGCTTGCCGGCGTTCTGGGACTCCAGGTCGGCTAGCTCGTCGGCATGGCCCTCGATCGCGTCGGCAAGCCGCAGCAGCGCGAGCGCGCGCTCGCCGGGCGTCGCGGCGGCCCAGCCGTCGTACGCACGCTGCGCGGCCGCCACGGCACGGTCCACGTCGGGCTTCGTGGACAGCTGTGCGTTCGCCATCGGGGTGGCGGTCGCCGGGTTTAAGACCTCCTCGGTCGCGCCCTCGCCGGCGTCGGCCCAATCGCCGTCGATGAAATTCTGAAGCCTGGTCGTGGTGGTGGTAGCCATCGCTCCTCCTCGAATCGTCTCTCTCAGCGGGGTCGTTCGGTCAGCGGGGTGTGCTCGGCGGAGGCGTCGAGCGCCTCCTCGACCGGCGTGAAGGGCCTGCCAACGGCCTCGGCGACGGCGGGGTGCGTCACCGCTCCCGCTACCACGTTGACTCCCGAGCGCAGGCCGGGGTCGCGCGTCACCGCGCCGCGCACGCCCCGGTCGGCGAGCTCCAGGACGTAGGGCAGCGTGGCGTTGGTGAGCGCGAAGGTCGAGGTGATCGGGACCGCGCCGGGCATGTTGGTCACGCAGTAGTGGGTGATCCCCTCCTCGACGTAGGTCGGGTCGGAGTGCGTCGTCGGGTGCGACGTCTCAAAGCATCCGCCCTGGTCGATCGACACGTCGACGAGCACCGCGCGCGACTTCATCAGAGCGAGCTGCTCGCGGCGGATGACGTACGGGGCCCGCGCGCCATGGACGAGGACGGCGCCGATCACGAGGTCCGCCTGCGGGAGCATCTGCTCGATCGACAGCGTCGAGGAGTAGACGGTGGACGCGCGCCCCGCGAACGCCACGTCGAGCTCGCGCAGGCGGTCGATCGAGCTGTCGAAGGTGAAGACATCCGCCTCCATCCCGATCGCTATCGACGCCGCATTGAAGCCCACGACGCCGCCGCCGATCACGAGCACGTTGGCCGCCGCTACTCCCGGCACGCCGCCGAGCAGCACCCCCCGGCCGCCGAGTGGGCGCTCGAGCATGAACGCGCCCGCCTGCGTTGCGATCTTGCCGGCGACCTCGCTCATCGGGGCGAGCAGCGGGAGCCGGCCGCGCGCGTCCTCGACGGTCTCATACGCGACGCAGGTCGCGCCGGAGTCGCACAGGCCGGCGGTGAGCTCGGGCGCCGGCGCCAGGTGAAGGTAGGTGAAGAGCGTCTGTCCGGGCCGCAGGTGGGCGACCTCCTCGGGCTGAGGCTCCTTGACCTTCAGCACGAGGTCGGCGTCCTCGAACACCGCCGTGGCGTCGGGCACCGTCCGCGCGCCCTGCGCCGTGTACTCGGAATCGGGGATCGCGCTTCCCTCGCCCGCGCCCGCCTGGATCACGACCTCATGTCCGTGGACGGCGAGCTCGCGCACCCCGGCCGGGGTGACCGCCACGCGGTACTCGTCGCGCTTGATCTCGGTCGGGACCCCGACCTTCATCCGGCCTCTCCTCCGCTGGGCCGGCGGCGCGGCGGCGCCGTCATCGGACGAGCTCCCGTCCGCGAAGCGCCAGCCAGAACTCGATCCGGTCGCGCGCCCGCCCGAGGTCGCGGCCGGTGAGCTCCTGGACGCGCTGGATCCGGTAGCGGAGCGTGTGCCGGTGGCAGTAGAGCTCGCGCGCGGCGCGCTCCCAGTGGCCGTTGTGCTCGATGAACGCCTCGAGCGAGCGGATCAGCTCGTCGCCGTAGTCGCCGCTCGAGTCCTCGAGCGGCCCCAGCAGGCTGTCGCAGTACAGGCGCAGCGCATCGTCATCCTGAAGCGAGAGCAGGAGCTGGAAGGCGCCGAGGTCCTCGTATGAGCCCACCTCCGCGGCGCCTCCGTTGGCGAGCGCCTGCACCTCCAGCGCGCAGCGCGCCTCGTGGAACGAGCGCCGCAGCGACGCGACCGGCGCCGCCCGGCTCACGGCGGCCCGCGCCGGGCCGACCTTGCCCGCGAGCTCGC